>NZ_JBFHGD010000205.1:0-5935 GCF_041583255.1 Trichloromonas sp.
GGCGGTGTCGCCCTTGACCCAGGGGTCGGCCTGGGTGACCCGCAGGTTGACGAAGTTGGGCAGGGTGATGCCGATGCCGCGACCGTTGAAGAGCAGGATTTTGACGTCCATGTTGTCTCGGAGAAAATAATGGTCGTCGCCCAGGGTCTCTTCGGTCAGGGTCACCTGCTCGTAGTTCTTGTTGTCCATGAAGACGTAGCCGCTTTCATCCTGGTAGAGAAACTGCATTTCGCGGTCTTCCAGGGCGGCCGGTTCGAAGCTCTCACCGGAGCGGTAGGTGCGGTCGAAGAGGGAGCCGGTGATCATGTTGCGCAACTTGCATTTATAGAGGGCCTGGCCCTTGCCGGGCTTGGTGAAGTCGAACTGGGCGATGACGTGGGGCTCACCGTCGATCATCAGCTTGAGTCCTTTTTTCAGGTCGGCGCAGTTGTACATGGTAAAGCTCCTTCTATTTTTTAATATTGAGTGGTCAGCAGGTAAGTGGAGATTTTTTAAAACGTAGCATTAAAACACAATCGATGCTTGCTTGTCACCGAAAAATTCGCCTGTGAACGATTGTGTCGCGACCGCTCTTTGTGCTACATTCACGCCGCCCAACACTTTCTCAAGGAGATCTTTCATGATTACGACCGCAGATTTCAAACGCGGCCTGGTTATCCAGCTCGACAACGCCCCCTGCCTGATTCTCGATTACACCACCCAGTCCCCGTCGGCCCGGGGCGGTAACACCCTGGTCAAGATCAAGTACCGCAACCTGCTGACCGCCCAGGTTCTTGAAAAAACCTTCAAGTCTGGCGACAAGGCCGACGAGGCTGACTTCGAACGACGCAAGGGGCAGTTTCTCTACGCGGCCGGCGACGGCGGCGTTTTCATGGACCTGGAAAACTACGAGCAGTACGAAATCAATGAAGAGCTCTTCGAGCCGGTGCAAGGCTTCCTGCTCGAGGGGGCCGATGTTCAGCTCGGTGTCTTCCAGGGCCGGGTGGTCAGCATCGACCCGCCGATGACCGTGGAGCTGACCGTCACCGAAACGGCGCCGGCAATCAGAAACGCCACCGCCACCGCCCAGACCAAGGAGGCCCTGCTCGAAACCGGGTTGCGGATTCAGGTGCCGGGATACCTGGAGTCCGGTGAACTTATCAAGGTCGATACCCGTGAAGGGCGTTTTGTCTCAAGAGCCTAGTAGATTCAGTGGTTTATCTGTTTAGAGGCCGCCCCTTTCCGGGGCGGCCTTTTTATCTGCCTACGAGGCGCCCCCGCTGCTGTCGGTGTTTTGCAATCATGCAAAAGCTCTTTGCGATCCCCTTTGCACGATTGCAAAACTTTGTTTTGAAAATCTCTAAGTGTCCTTTCTCCCTCGTTAATATCCACTGCAATTGCCGCTCTGTCGGGTTTGTCCCGCCCCATTGCCAAGGCGTAACAGGTGGTAGTTTTGCATTTGTGCAAAAAACAGCGATCGATGCGGACTGATTTTAATCCTCTACTGCCATGCGCAAGTAATTGAAATCATTATTTTAAAAAATAAAGCAAATTATTTTAAAACATTGGTATGGCCGTTGCTTTTCTGTATACACAAACACAGTCACTGGCGCTCGAAACCAGAAGGCGAGGCCGCAGGACATGTCAGGAAAAACACTTTGTCCCTACTTTAGAAAAAATGAAGATTATTGCGATGTCGGTTGCGGGTATATCTCGCCGCACGATGTGAAGATGATAGTTGATTACTGCAGTGCCCGCCACGCGGCATGTTCAAGGTTTCAGCAACTGGCTTCACAATTTCCGCAGCGCATCGAAAGAGAACGGCAGAAGATTTTTACCGGTGCAGCAGTTAACGAAAAACAGGGAGCGGGGGAAGGCATGGTTGACAGACCACAGAACGGAAGGCCCGAAGTGCCGTCGTTCAAAGCCAGATGGCCCCTCCCTTTCCAGATGAAGTATATGTCTCTCTATCACAGCGATACAGCCATCCACATCAAGGAGGAAAATGTCATGAGTAACCAGCAAATAAAAAACAAGGGTTGGACCGTAGTCATGGCCGGTACCGGCATCAACCTGGTCTTGGGTATCCTTTACGCCTACAGCATGCTTAAAGGCGACATCGGTAAACTGTTCAGCGGTGCCGGCGACCCCTATGCCACCGCCTGCCTCGCTTTTGCATTATCCATGATCCTTGGCGGCAAGATGCAGGACAAGGTTGGTCCCCGCCTGACCGCGATCCTCGGTGGCCTGCTGGTCGGCGCCGGCTTTATCGTCTGTTCCCAGACCTCCAACTACTGGGGCTGGGTCTTCGGCTTCGGCATCCTCGCCGGGCTCGGCTTCGGCTTCGGCTACTCCGCCGCAACGCCTCCCGCCCTCAAGTGGTTTTCCTCGGCCAAAACCGGTCTGATCGCCGGAATCGTCGTTGCCGGTTTCGGAATCGCGCCGGTTTACCTGGCCCCGGTCTGTAAATACCTGCTCGGCAGCTACGGCCTGCACAGCACCATGATGATTCTCGGCATCGCCTTTATCGCCATCGTCTGCGGCATGGCCATGTTTGTCACCAATCCCCCGGCGGGTTTTGTTCCCGAAGGTGCGCCGGCCGCCGGCAGCGCCGCCGCCAAGAAGAGTTCTGCGGCCGACAAAACCCCGATGGAAATGCTCAAGGAAGGTCGTTTCTACACCCTGTGGCTGACCTACTTCATCGGCGCCGGCGCCGGCCTGATGGTGATCGGCAGTATCGCCGGCATCGCCAAGAAAAGCATGGGTGAATATGCCTTTATCGCCGTGGCCGTCATGGCCGTTGGTAACGCCGCCGGCCGGGTTGTCGCCGGGGTTCTGTCCGACAAGATCGGTCGCGCCGCTACCCTGACCATCATGCTGGTCTTCCAGGCATGCCTCATGTTCGCCGCCATCGCGGTGGTTGGTAACGCCAACTCCAGTGCCGTCATCGTCACCCTGCTGGCGACCTTCATCGGCTTCAACTACGGCACCAACCTGTCCCTCTTCCCTTCCTTCGCCAAGGATTACTGGGGCAGCAAAAACTACGGCATGAACTACGGCATCCTCTTCTCCGCCTGGGGCGTTGGCGCCTTCGTGTTGGTCAAACTCTCGGCCGCTCTTACCGCCAAGTTCGGCAACTCCACGGTGTCTTTCACGGCGGCCGGTGTGATGCTGCTGGTCGGCGCCATGATGGCACTTTCACTCCGTCCCAAAACTGCCAAAGTGGCCGTCGAAGCTCCGGTCACCGCTTTCGAAGAAGATCTGGTTGTTCAGAAAGCCGACTGAACATAACCTCCCTACATTTTGATGCAAATCGCCCCGGCTCCCTCCGGGGCTTTTTTTTGCCCGAAAAGTGCTCGCGTCAAATGTTCGATCGAATGCACAAGCGAGATCATGGCGCCCCGGTCCTTCGCTTTCTGATTAAATTCCTTGTGGTGAGTAAAGAACTTGAAAAGATGGGCCTGGACCGGCTAAAGTCCCGCTTGGCCAACGGGGAAATGCCAACATGGTGCCGCCCAGGACATCTGCTGGATGTCGGCACTCTATGGTAAGATGAGATTCGGTCCTGATGGATATATAGGTTGAACGGAGAAGGAATGACAGAGCAGCAACGCATCTACATGACCATCAACTGCGCCGCGCGCCTGCGGGCCGAGTTGAAAGACCTGCTCTACGTGAAGCGCCCCGAGATGGTCAATACCGTCGCCTGGGCCGCCTCCAACGGAGATCGTTCGGAAAACGCCGATTACCACTACGGCAAACGCCGGTTGCGGCAGATCGACAGTCGCATTCATTTTCTGCAGAAGCGTCTGCATGCCGCAGAGGTCGTCGATCCACTCGAACAGAAAAATGTTGCCGGCGACCGGGTGCTGTTCGGCTGCACGGTAACGGTAGAAAACGAGGCCGGCGAAGAGAAGACCTTCAGCATCGTCGGTGTCGATGAGATCGATCTGTCCAAAGGTCATATCAGTTGGGTCTCGCCCATCGGTAAGGCGCTGCTTGGCCGTTCCGAGGGGGACCTGGTGGCGTTCAGGACACCCGGCGGCATGGAAGAGTTGGAGATCACCAAAGTTGCGTACCTGTCGCTGGATTGATCGTTGTTGCCGGAATGATGTGGCATGGTTTTTTAGCGAGGGGATGTCCAGGCGAGAAAAAGCTGGCGTCAAGTTTGAAGCAGGGTCGTTGGCGGGAGGAGCGATGTCGATGTCGGTACCTCCCGCAGTATTCGCGACGTTCTATTTTTTGGCACCGACAAACACGACATGTCGCAAACCGCCGCGGCCGGGCCGTTGGCTGCTGACTTCGAAACCGGCGCTGCGCAGTCGCTTGACGAAGCCTTCATCGTAATTTTCCCCCCAGATGGCAAACACCCCCTTGTTATTCAGGGCCTCCTTGGCAAAGTCGATGGCCCGGCTGCCGTAGAGCGGGTCGTTGCGCGAATCGGTGCGATAATGCGGCCCCTTGTAGAGGTCGAAGACGATGGCGTCGAAGCGCCCGACCGCTGATTCCTTCGCGGTGCGGCGCACCCGATCGGCGACATCGGTGATCTCGACGCTGACGCGGGGGTCGTTCACCGCGTTGTCGGTCAGTGCGGCTAGAGGGCCTTGGCACCACTTGAGAACCACCGGGTTGAGTTCGGCCACCACCACCTGCGCCGTCTCCGGCAGGCTGTCGAGCACGGCCTTGAGGGTAAAGCCCATGCCGAGGCCGCCGACCAGCACCCGCGGGGCCGGGTGGCTGCGCAGGTGTTTGCAGCCGAGTTGGCCGAGCACCACCTCGGAGCGGTTGGCCAGGCTGTTCATCAGCACCAGGCCGCCTACGGTGATCAGAAAATCGCGCTCATCGCGCTGGCGCAGTTCGAGCACCCCTTCGTCGGTGGGGATACTTTCGATGGTCTTCCAGGGTTTGGCCATGATGACACCTTAACGAGGGAAGCGGGGACGGTCATGACGACCATCCCCGCTCCTGTTTATTCATTGTTCCGGTTCCGCAATGTTCCGGAAATTATTACTCGGCTTCTTTCAGGTATTTGTAGTAGTCCGAATCGGTTGAAATGACCAACCGGCCATTGTCCTGGATCGCCTTCTTGTACGATTCCATGGTCCGCAAGAAAGCGTAGAACTCCTTGTCCTGGTTGTAGGCCTCGGCATAGATCGCCGCCGCCTCGGCATCCGCCGCGCCGCGCACCTCGAGCACTTTGCGGTAGGCTTCGGAACTGATCTCCTTCAGTTCGCGCCCCATCTTGCCGAGAATCTCGGCCTTTTCCCCCTCGCCTTCGGAGCGGTACTGGGCGGCGACCTTCTTGCGCTCGTTGATCATCCGCTCGTAGACCCTGACCCGAACCTGCTCCACGTAGTTGATCCGCTTGATCTGTACGTCGAGCAATTCGATGCCGTACTCGGGGGTGCTGGCCCGGGCTTTTTCCAGGATGTCGGCAAAAATCTCTTCGCGGCCGACCAGTTCTTCTTTTTTGATTTCGACGCCTTCGACCAGAAAGCGTTCTTCGCTGCTGTCCTGGGTTTTGTAGTCGCTGCCGCGCACCAGTTCGACCAGCAGGTGACCGGAGACCGCATCGCGCACTACCGAATCGATGATGTCGTCAAGGCGGCTCAGGGCGCCGCGCTCGGTGGCGACTGTCTTGTAGAAGAGCAGGGGGTCAATGATGCGCCAGCGGGCGGTGGTGTCGACCCAGATGAATTTCTTGTCCTTGGTCGGAATCTGGTTGGGATCGCCGTCCCATTTCAGAATCCGTTTTTCAAACCGGTTGACGTTCTGCACAAAGGGGATCTTCAGGTGCAGGCCGGGGCCGACCACGTCGCCTACCGGCTTGCCGAACTGGGTCAGGACCGCCTGTTCCGCTTCGTTAACCACGAAGAGGCTGCCCATGCCGATAACAATCAGGGCCGCTATGACCACAAAGAAAACGGGTGCTTTCATTATTTTGCCCCTCCTTCCA
>NZ_JBFHGD010000206.1:0-5908 GCF_041583255.1 Trichloromonas sp.
TCTTTACCTGATCAAGCTGGTCTTTTTCGATATCGACCCCAACCTGATTAACGCCACCGTACTCAACGGGCTGTTGACCGCCTGGACTCCCATCCTGATCGTCTGGGGAGCGATCTTTCTCTTCAAAACCATGGAATACACCGGGGCGATGGACACCATCCGCACCTGGCTCAACGGGGTGACCACCAACAAGGTCGCCCAGGCCATGATCGTCGGCTGGGCCTTCGCCTTTCTCATCGAGGGGGCCAGCGGATTCGGCACTCCCGCGGCCATCGCCGCTCCGATCCTGGTCGGCTTGGGCTTCCCCGCGGTGCGTGTGGCGATTCTCTGCCTGATCATGAACAGCGTCCCGGTGCACTTCGGCGCCGTCGGCACCCCGGGCTGGTTCGGCCTCGGCCAACTGGGACTGAGCTCACAGGAGCTGATGACCATCGGCATTAATACCGCCATCATTCATGGCGTCGCCGCGCTGGTGATTCCGGTGATCGCCCTGATCTTCGCCCTGTCTTTTGCGGAAGTACGCAAAAACCTGGTTTACGTCTATCTCAGCATCCTCAGCTGCATCGTCCCTTACATCATCTTCGCCCGATTTAACTACGAATTCCCGTCCATCGTCGGCGGCACCATCGGCCTGGTGGTCTCGGTCGCGCTCGCCCACTACCGGGTCGGCCTGGCCAAGGGCGACGATGCGGCCCAAGCTGCAAACGCCAAACATGTCCCCCTGCCGGCGCTGATCAAGGCGACCTTCCCGCTGTGGGGAACGGTTTTGCTGCTGCTGGCCACCCGCATCAATCAACTCGGGATCAAACCGTTGCTGGTCAGCGCCGAACCGCTGTGGAACGCCTCCCTCGGCACTCTCGGCGACATCGCCGTGAGCAAATCGCTGGTCGTCTCCCTCTCCGGGATCTTCGGCACCGCTACCGCCTGGAAATTTCAAACCCTCTATGTGCCTGCGCTGATCCCCTTCTTCACTATCGCGGCCGTCACCTTCGTCCTCTTCAAGGCCAAGGGAGAGGTGGTCAGCCGCACCCTGAACGAATCGGCCACCCAGATGAAAAAGCCGATCATGGCCCTGCTCAGCGCCCTGGTCTTCGTCAAGCTGCTGATGGTCGGCGGCGAGCAGGCCAGCACCCTGATCATCGGCCAGGCGCTGGCCGACACCTTCGGCCAGCAGTGGCAATATTTTGCCTCCTACCTCGGCGCCCTGGGGGCCTTCTTCTCCGGCTCCAACACCGTCTCCAACCTGACCTTCGGCGGCATTCAGCTCGGCATCGCCCAGGCCTCGGGCCTTTCCCCCACCAGCATCCTTGCCTACCAGTCGGTCGGTGGCGCCATGGGAAACATGACCTGCATCCACAATATCGTCGCCGTCTGCTCGGTGCTCGGCCTGAGCGCCGATGAAGGCTTCATCCTTAAGCGCACCGTGATCCCGATGCTGGCCTACGGCGTCATTGCCGCCGCCACCGGGGCCTTACTGCTGGGCTAGTGAGACCGGGGCAGACCCGAATTGCGCGGCAGGCCCTGGGCACTTCTGTGATAGATTGCGTTATCAAAACAGTTGATCAAAAAGAGGAGTAGATACGCCCATGACGTCCAAAACGATAATCGAAAAACTCAATAACATCGTTGGTGCGAAGAACTGCTGGACCGACCCGGCGGAGCTCGCCCTGTACAGCTTCGACTCGTCGGTGGAGAAACCGGCCATGCCCGAGGTGGTGGTTCGCCCGGAAAACACCGAACAGGTGGCCGCTGTATGTAAAATCTGCAATGACCACGATATCCCCCTGATCACCCGTGGCGCCGGCACCAACCTGGCCGGCGGCACTATCCCGGTGACCGGAGGCTGCGTGCTGCTGATGACGGGACTGAACCGGATTCTGGAAATCAACACCGAAGACATGTACGCCGTAGTTCAGGCCGGCGCCATCACCGCCGACATCGCTGCTGCGGTATCCGCCAAGGGGCTCTTCTACCCCCCCGATCCCGGCAGTCAGAAGATGTCGACCATCGGCGGCAACGTGGCCGAAAACGCCGGCGGCCTGCGCGGGCTCAAGTACGGCGTCACCAAGGATTATGTCATGGGAGTGACCTTCTGTGACATGGCAGGCAACATCGTCAAGGGGGGCGGCAAAACGGTCAAGCTCTGCACCGGCTACAACCTTACCGGGCTGATGTGCCAGTCGGAAGGGACCCTCGGGGTGATGACCGAGTTCATCCTCAAGCTGGTGCCGCCGCCCAAGGCATCGAAAGCGATGCTGGTTTCCTTTGCCGACATCATGGAAGCCGGCCGGACCGTCTCCGGCATCATCACCAACCATGTGCTCCCCTGCACCCTGGAACTGATGGACAACTTCACCATCAAGACCGTCCACGCGGCGACCGGCGCCGACCTGCCGACCGATGCGGCGGCCCTGCTGCTGATCGAGGTGGACGGCCACCCGGCCCAGGTCGAAGACGACTACCAGACGGTGCTCAAGGTCTGCCGTGAAAACAACGGAGAGGTACGGGTGGCTGAAACCGCCGAAGAGAAGGAGAAGCTCTGGGAAGGCCGGCGCAAGTCCCTCTCTTCGCTGGCCCGCCTGCGGCCGACCCTGGTGCTGGAAGACGCCACCGTCCCCCGCTCCCGCATCCCCGACATGCTGCTGGCGCTGGAGGAAATTCGCCAGAAGCACAACGTCACCATCGGCACCTTCGGCCACGCCGGCGACGGCAACCTGCATCCGACCATCCTCTGCGACAAGCGCGATGCCGAGGAGATGGCGCGGGTGCACCAGGCGGTCGACGCCATTTTCGCGGCGGCCCTGGCCATGGACGGAACCTGCAGCGGCGAGCACGGCATCGGCATCGCCAAGGTCAAGTACATGGTTGATGAAGTCGGCGAGGGAACCATCAACTACATGAAGCAGCTCAAAAAGGGGGTCGACCCGAAGAACCTGCTCAACCCGACCAAGATGGGGCTGTAGCGATGAGTGCGGTGGAAAATGTCGTTAGGAAGCTCAGGGAACTCGAAGACCTGCTGGTTCAGTGCAGCCGCTGCGGCACCTGCCAGGCGGTCTGCCCGCTCTACAAGAAGGACCGCCAGGAACATTCGGTGGCCCGGGGCAAGATGTTCCTGATCGAGGCGATCTACGAAGGACGGCTGGAAAAAGCCGAAGAGGTCTTCGCCCACCTCGACTACTGCCTGCTCTGCGGCCGCTGCAAGCGCGAGTGCCCGAGCGGGGTCAAGACTGACGAGATCTTCCTCAAGGCCAAGGCGATTCTGCGCCAGGTCAAGAAGATGCCGGCCTGGCAGAAACTGGTGCTGAAGGTCGCCATGGGCAAGCCGGAGCTGCTGGCCGCCCTGGCCCCCTTCTTCCACATGGGTTTGAAAGTCGGTGCGAAAAAAAATGCCGAAGGGCTTTTCAAACCGAGGCATTTTCTGCGCAGCGTCGCCGGCGACCTGGCCGACAAGCATGTGGTCAACATCGCTCCGGAGGCCCTGACCAAAAAGTACGGCGGCCTCAACCAAGCGAAAAACGAGCGCATGCGGGTGATCTTCTACCCCGGCTGCGCCACCGCCCTGATCTACACCAATTGGGGCGAGGCGATCATCGAAACCCTGCTTCACTACGGCATTTCGGTCCATGTACCCGAAGCCAACAAGTGCTGCGGCATCCCCTCGGCGACCATGGGCGAACTGGAGATCTACAAAGGTCAGGTCAACGACAACTTCGACTGGTTCGACTCGATCCTTGATGCCGACACCGTCATCACCAGCTGCCCGACCTGCGAGTACGGCTTAGCCGACATGGGACAGACCGCAACCGGGCGCAGCAGCACCAAGCGCTTCGTCGATATCATCGTCTTTCTCGAAGAGGTGCTGGGGGACGAACTCCCCACCGGCATTCCCCTCGAGGGAAGCAGCACCCTCCATGTCCCCTGTCACTATGACCACAGCAAGGACGCTGTGCTGAAAAACTTCATCCGCAAGCACTTCGACACCGACTACCAGGATCTGGCCAACCAGAACTGCTGCGGCTTCGGCGGCACCTTCAACCTGAAAAACTATCCGCATTCAAAAGAGGTCGGCAGGAGCAAGGGCGAGGAGATCCGCGACCGGGGCTTCAAAAACCTCTTCACTCCCTGCCCCGGCTGCGCCATGCAGCTCTCCGACTCCTGCGCCGGCGCCGATGCCGGGGTGGCGGCCACCCATCCGGTGGTAGAGTTGTACCGCCACCTCAAGCAGTAACCCCCCTCCAGGCAACGCGCGCCATTGCAGATCGATGGCGCGCGTTGTCCCCGCGGCTCCCGAACACATCAGTAAAACCTTCTTGGTCAGAATTCAAAACATGGTGCAAATATTGCATAATTAGAATGTTTTGAAATAACACCATCCATCTAAGCCAAGGACGAAACTTCTGCGATGGTTCCAATTTCAATCTATCCACAACAATCGATCAGTCACACCACTCACGCGATAACACCGCCGCGAGCTGTGATATAGCCTTTTTTCCGGGCAGACTGAACGATTGCCTGCCCTGGCCATAGCTGCTGAAAAACAGCCACAACACATCAAGAGCTTATGTAAAAAAAAGCCGAACGTCAGTCAATTGGCGGTCAAAACAAGCGTTGTTTTTGACACACCTGGACCTGGGATCATTCAACTCCGCGGCAATTGAGCCAAATTTCTTGCTTGAACCGACATTAACGTAGGCAATATAACCGCTCGATTATCCAGGTTCTTACGATTTGCAGCCAGGAATCTACACCCTGAAAATATTGTTTTTGTTGTTATGAAGGAGAATACACATGCCTGAGAGCCACCAGATTGCGACTGTCGTCAAGATTTCCGGCAAAGCCTACCTGAAAACGCCTGATGGCAAGATGACGCTGCTTATCGTCGGAGACGTCCTGCATGAGGGGGAAGTTGTCGTCACCGCCATCGATGGCCGGGTTGAGCTGGATTTCGGTGGCGGCTCGTTTCTGGTATTGCCCGCCGAGCAAACGACGCTGATAACCGCGGAGATTGCCGACTCGTTCGCTCTCTACAATGAAGACATCATCGATGAAGAGCCACACATCGAGACAATCTTTGAAGCCCTCGGAGTGCAGGAAAGATCTTCGGGCTTTACCGGAGGCATCGGTAACGACGGCAACAATTTCGTCCGACTGGAGCGGATCGCCCAGGTTCTCGCGCCGGCCCGTCTCGAGACCGAAGGTATTGAAACACCTGACTCCGTAGTCTTTGATGTTGCCTTTCAGTCAGACGATGAGGATCCGACCAGGAGCACTCCCCCCAACAAACCTGCGCTACCTACCATCGCGGTGGATGATGTCTCGGTGGACGAGGACGCAGGAACCGCGACCTTTACAGTGCGTCTGAGCCATGCGCCGGCGGCGACTGTAACCTTCGACTACACCACCAGCGGCGGCAGCGCCACTGCAGGCGCTGATTATGACGACGCCTCAGGCACCCTCACCTTCGCGCCCCGAGGACCGCTGACCCAGACCATCACCGTCAATATCACCGATGATGCGATCTACGAAGGGAACGAGCAGTTCTTCGTCAACCTTAGCAACATCCGCGGCGCCACCATCCTCAACACCCAGGGGGTTGGGTCGATCGCCGACAACGACACCACCAGTTTCAGCATCGGTAATGTCAGCATCAGCGAAGGCGGTTTGATGACCTTCACCGTCACCCGTACCGGGGACGCCGAAGCGGATCAGACCGTCGATTTCGCCACCAGCATCGAAGCGGGCGACAACTCGGAACTGGCGGACTTTACCGGCAACTCCGGCACCCTGACCTTTGCCAGTGGCGTCACCAGCCAGACCTTCACCGTGCAGACCACCCAGGATGCGATTTTTGAAGGCAGCGAAACCTTTACCGCCACCCTGAGCAACAATTCGGCCGGCAGCTCCATCA
>NZ_JBFHGD010000207.1:0-5903 GCF_041583255.1 Trichloromonas sp.
ACATGCTGCTGCAGGTTGAAGATAGAAAATTTTATTCGCATGCGGGAATCCGGCCTACGGCGATCCTCCGGGCAGCCCTGGCTAACCTTCGTGCCGGAAAAACCGTGCAGGGCGGCAGCACCCTGACCCAGCAGCTGGTCAAGAACTTCTATCTGAGTGCCGAGCGAACCCTGCGGCGCAAGTTCACCGAAATGGTGATGGCGGTGCTGCTCGAGGTTCATTACAGCAAAGAGGAAATCCTCGAAACCTACCTTAACGAGGTCTACCTGGGGCAGGACGGCAATCGCGCCATCCACGGCTTCGGCCTGGCCTGCTCGCACTACTTCGACAAACCCCTGGAGCGCATCGGCGTTTCCGATGCGGCGCTGCTGGTCGGGATGCTCAAGGGGCCGTCCCAGTACAGCCCCCGCACCCAGCCGAAGCGCGCGCTCGGACGGCGCAACCTGGTTCTGGCGCAGATGGCTGAAACCGGATCCCTCACCGAGGAGCAGCTGCGATCGGCGCAGGCGGCACCCCTGGGTGTCGTTTCCCGCGCGCCCAGGGGCACCTCGCCGTACCCGGCCTTTTTGCAGCTGGTGCATCGCCAGCTGCAGCGCGACTACCGCGATGAGGATCTGCGCAGCGAAGGGCTGCAGATTTTTACCACTCTCGATCCGCGGGTGCAGCGCGCAGCCGAGGCGGCTTTAAGCCGGCGCCTGGCACGCCTGGAAAAGGCCCGCAATATGAAGGCCGACACTCTGCAGGGCGCCCTGCTGGTCACCGGTACCCAGGATGCCGAGGTGCAGGCCGTTGTGGGCGGACGCGACCCGCGCTTCGAAGGGTTCAATCGGGCTCTCGATGCCTTGCGGCCGATCGGTTCGCTGGTCAAGCCGCTGGTCTATCTCACCGCCCTGCAGCAGCCCCAGCGCTACACCCTGGCAACGCGGCTGGATGACAGTCCGCTGGTCGTGAAGCAGGCCGGAACCACGGATTGGACGCCGAAAAACTACGACAAGGTATTTCACGGCGAGGTGTCGCTGCGCAGCGCCCTGATCAATTCGTACAATGTGTCAACCGCCCGGCTGGGGCTGGCCCTCGGCATTCCCCGGGTGATGGAGACCCTGCGGCGGCTGGGGATCGACCGCGAGCTGCCCGGCTATGCCTCGAGCATGCTGGGGGCCAACGCACTTTCGCCCTTCGAGGTGACCCAGGTCTATCAGACCCTCGCCAGCGGCGGTTTTCGCACCCCCTTGAGCGCGATCCGTGAAGTGCTCTCGGCAACGGGGGAGCCTTTGCAGCGTTACCCTCTCAAGGTCGAACAGGAGAGTGAGGCGGCCCCGGTCTACCTGTTGACCCATGTCATGCAGGACGTGGTTCGCGAGGGGACCGCCCGCGTGCTCGCCGAGTTTCTGTCGCCAGAGCTGGCGATTGCCGGCAAAACCGGCACCACCGACGATTACCGCGACAGCTGGTTTGCTGGTTTCACCGGCGACCGGCTGGCGGTGGTGTGGGTCGGTCGGGATGATAACGAGCCGACCGGGCTCAGCGGTGCCGCCGGGGCCCTTGGGGTGTGGGGCGAGATGATGGTCGGACTCGATCCCGAGCCGCTGATGTTGCCCGAGCCGGAGAACATCGAGCGGGTCTGGATCGATTCGGTCTCGGGCCTGCGCAGCGAGGAGGGGTGTCGTGATGCCATGGAACTGCCGTTCATCGTCGGCTCGGCCCCGACGGAATTTGTGCCCTGCGACCCTGAAAATCTGGGCCGATCGATAAAGGGCTTCTTTGAAAGGATTTTCCGATGATCACCAGTATCCCCCGCGCCGCAGCCATTGCCGCCCTCCTGTTTCTCGCCGGCTGCGCCGCGAAACGGCCGATTTACGAAACTCGGCCGGCCCCCTCGGCCCCTTCGGCGACGACAGCTCCGCTCCTGCTCCCGCCGCCGTCGCCTGAACCCCCGGCGCTGCCGTCCTCGCCGGCGCCGCCGGCGAAACCTTCTGAAAACACGGCCGTGGTGGCCCTGCTGCAGAAATCACAGAGCCAGTCCTCGGCCGGCCAGTGGGATGCCGCCAGCGCCTCCCTGGAGCGCGCCCTGCGCATCGAACCGCGCAATCCAGCCCTCTGGCAGAGGCTGGCGCGGGTCCGGCTGGATCAGGGGGATTATGCGCAGGCCGAAAATCTCGCGGCCAAATCCAACTCGCTGGCAGGAAGTGACCAGCGTCTGCGCGCAGAAAACTGGCGGATTATCGGTCAGGCGCGCAGCAAACGCGGCGACCAGGCCGGGGCCAGGGCCGCCTTCGAGCGGGCGGAGCGGGAGCGGTAGCGGGCTGCTCCGTGATAAGGCAGCACATCAGCAAGCAACTCTTAACATACTGAACCAAAGAGGAAAAATGTCTGAAGGCTTAACGATAAAGCAGATCACGATTGTTCGTATTATTACCATGCTGGGCGGTTTTCTCGGATCCCTGGTCGTGTTGTTTGAACAGGATGTTTTCTGGGGCAAGGGCTACCAGAGTTCGACTGTTTCCAACGTGCTGGTCGCCATTGTCGGCGTGCTCTGTTTTTTTAACCTGATCCGGCATATCCTGGTTTGGCGGCGGATCTCGAAGCCGGAGGCCTGAGGTTCTGCCTGGCTTGGTTAAGTGCCTGGATGCGCATGAATCTGACCATGAGGGGGCGCATGTGACGGTCAAGGTCGGTTTGATCAGCGATGTTCACGCCACACCGGCCCCGGTGCGGGAGGCCCTGGCGATCTTTCGGCGTGAAGGCGTCGACGCCATTCTCTGCGCGGGGGACATTGCCGGGTACGGCACCGAGCTGGAGCAGACCGTTGCCTTGCTGGCCGACAGCGGCTGCCGGGCTGTTCTCGGCAACCATGATCTCTGGCATCTGAACCACTGTGACCCAGATCTGGACGGCGCAGCCGAGCGCTATCTGCGCTCTCTGCCTTCGGTGGTCAAACTCACCATGGCCGGCAAAACAATCTATATGGTCCACGCCAGTCCGCCCGACTCGCTGCTGGGCGGGATCCGGCTGCTGGACGAGCGGGGGGCGCTTATCCCGGCGCAGCAGGAGGGCTGGAGCGATGTTCTCAGGGACGTTTCCTATGACGTGCTGCTGGTCGGCCATACCCACCAGCTCTTTGTCGAACGGCTCGGCCACCCCCTGGTCGTCAACCCCGGCAGTACCCGATTCAATCACAGCTGCGCGATCCTGCACCTGCCCGAGCTGACTGTGCGGATCTTTCCTCTGGAGGGCAAGTTGCCGGTGCCGGCCTGGAACTGGGGGCTGGAAGGGGCTGCGGGCGACGGTAATCTAGGAGGAGTAAAATAGCGGCAGGTTCGGCGGGATATAAAACAACGATGACGGATGCCGCCGCGAGTTTTTCCGGATGTTGCTGCTCTTCCGGTCTTCGAGCGTTTTGTCGACAGTTTTATTTCTTCCTGCCCTAGATGGTTTTTTAAGCCATCCGCTCTACTCTTTTCTCGTCGACGTTTCCGCCATCGTTTGATTTAACCTTATCGCAGCCCGGAAGGATGTCAAGCAACAAAATGTGACGGTGAATCAGATGCTTATGGTAATCAGTAATGAGTACGGCAGGGGCGAACCGCGCCCGGTTTACGATCAGCGGCTTATGCCGATACCCAGCCCGATGCCAAAATGGACGGGGGAGGAGCCGGGATGGTCGTTCGGGGTCCAGAGCCGTAGCTCATGTACGGTCAGTACCGGGTAGCGATAATCCATCTCGCCGAGACGGGCGGTCTTGCTCCCCGTTACCTGGCCGACCAGCGTGACCAGCCGGCCATTGCGGTAGATGGCCGGGTCGCGATAGGTGGTGTCCTGGGCAATAAAACGCCCGTCGGAGTTGTCGGTGGCGGTGACTTTACCGCGATTGTTGGTCGGTAACTGCACCAGCTCCAGTTCGCTGCCGCCGTCTGCACTCGGGCGAACATCGGTGATGGCGCCGCCGAGCAGCAGGTAGCGGCCGACATAGCGATCCGGGTCCTGATGCAGCACCTCGAAGGAGACCGAGGGGTCGACCAATTCCATCGACTCTTTGCTGACGGCGGTGCTACACGCTGTGGCTCCGAGCAGAGTGATAACGATAAGTACTAAGAGACGCATGGCTGACCTCCCTTGCTAGGAGCCTGTCGGGCTTTGCGGGCCGCAACGAAAAAACTGGATGGTTGAGACCAGATATTCGAGAATTTGAGAGCGAATAGCTGGACTATTTGTCGAAAATTATCGGAGATATGGGCCAATCAGCCGATTTTGCAGTCGGCTCATGTAAAGCCCGACAGGCTCCTGTGTCTTCTTTTTAGTTTGGCATCAGCCTGACCGCTGTCAAGGCGCAGGTTTGTGGTTTTCAGGTAGGCAGAATGCCGCTCCAGGCATTGAACCCGGTTTTAACAAGGAGAAGTATCCCGAATGGACGACGAAAAAATCAAGGTGCATACGGAAACCGATCAGATCCTGGAGGTCGTGGTTACCAGCAAGAAGGCCGACGCGATATGGATCCTGCTGGGAGAAGGAATCCACAACGTCAAGTGCAAGCTGAGTCCCGCCCGCAACGGCCTGGCCTACGTCGGCAGCCTGATGGGGCGAGAGATCATCTACCCGCGGAGTGTCAAGCAAGTTCAGGCGGATATCGCCCGGCAGAACCAGGAACCGGATATCCGTGTAAGGCGCTGATGGCAGAGAGTGGGGACATTTTCTTCACGCAGGCCAGTGGGATCGAACATTATCTGCTTTTCAAGGAGCCAAACCAATGAGCTGGTACCATGTCTCCCTTTCGCCCGAAGAGGTCGCCGAAGGTCTGGTGCAGGAATGCAGCAGCGATTTTTCTGCCGCGTTCACGGCCGCAAACGCTCCTCGCATGATGGCCTTTTTTCAGCGGGAGAGCCAAGGGGGCGGCCTGGAGCTCTTCTTCACCCCCGATTGTGGCGAGCACGCTGCATCCGTCCTCGAAAAGTGGAATTGCAGCCCCTGTGATCCACCGCCCATGGCAGGCCTGCACTTGCTCGGCGGTTTTAATGAAATCACCTATTACCTCTATTGATAGCTGGCGTCTGGTGCGGCGACCGGGCTGAATTCGCCGCTCGGCATCCAGGTTCACTTGTTTGGGGGCGCTGGTTCCAGGATCCCGACCTGCACACGGCCGAAATGATGCGGCCCGTGCAGGGGGCGTTCTCTTTTCCCCTACAGTCCCTGCGCAGCCTGCGGTAATCGGTGGTTGTGCCCTTGGCTTTTTGTCTTGCCTTCTTCCCTTATAATCGAATAAAACCACCAGTTCCGTCTTTTCAGGCCCAGTCGACCTGAAGGATATGTCATGGCCGTTATTGCATGGCAGCTGGTACCGTTTTCTGCGAATAAATGGGGATGGACGTGGCCGGCCACGGCTGTCGGGACGGGATGGTTTTTTCAAGTTTTTTGAGGAGTGCGACATTGCAGATTGTATTCGGCATCGATTTTGGTACGACCAATTCGGCGCTTTCAGTTTTTAGAAACGGCAGGGTTGAGGTGGTTTCGGTTGATGACAGTGCCCAGGTCAGCAGCTTGATGCGCTCGGTGCTCTATTTCAGCGAGGAGAACGAGATCTTTACCGGGCATGAGGCCATCCGTCAATATGTCGAGGATGGGGCTGCGGGGCGCTTTATGCAGTCGATCAAGACTTTTTTGCCGAACACCAGTTTTAGCGGCACCGAGGTTTTCGGCACGCGCTACGAAATCGATGACCTGGTGGCAATCATTCTCAAAAAGATCAAGGCTCGCGGAGAGGCCCATGCGGGTTGCCCTGTTGACAGCGTCGTATTGGGGCGTCCGGTGGTCTTTTCGACCGATGCCGCCAAGGACGCCGCGGCCGAACTGCGACTCGAAAAGGCGGCCCGCAAGGCCGGCTTCAAAAATATCTGGTTTCAGTATGAACC
>NZ_JBFHGD010000208.1:0-5900 GCF_041583255.1 Trichloromonas sp.
CCACCCGGAACCGTTCCGGGTGGGGCGACCATGCCCTGGGCGGAGCCTCCATGGCGCCGCCGCATCTGAATTGTCTGTCGAAAAATGAAAAGCCCGCGTAAAAGAGACGTATTCTCTTCGCGGGCTACGTTGCCAAAACAGGGAACACGTCGTCGTGTCGTTCTGCTTGTTGCGATTTCTCTTATAGCAGGGGGCGTGCCAATTCGAAGCAATTGCCTAAAAGACGGGCGTTTTCATATGTTTGCACGATTGTTAACAGAACCCAACTCAACCGCGCCCGAATATTGTGCCTATAAAACATGCATCAATCAAAGGCAGGATGATCAGATTGAAGGCAGTCCGGGTTTGCCTTCGCCTCTCGAACGGTTAAACTTGCATCGTGCCCAAAAGAGTTCCGTGCCATCGATTCCCCCTGAAAGGACCGGCATGAAAAGAGACGACATTCGGCGCCAGCGGGAATTTCTCAAGGACAGCCTGCGCCTGCAGATCAACTTCCAGCTCACCGACCAGAGCCAGGGCGTGGAGCCGCCGCCGCTGCAGAAACCGGCCAAGGACGGGCAGGCTCTCATCCCCCTGCCGGGGAAGGAAGCCTGGCAGGCGTTTGCCGAAACCAGCCTGCTGGCGGCCATCGAAAAGCGCCAGAGCCGGCGCCGCTTCAAGCCGCAACCGCTGCTGCTTTCCGAACTGGCCTTTTTGCTCTGGGCCACCCAGGGGATCAAGGAAGTGGTCCAGCCCGGCAGCGCCTTTCGCGTCGTCCCTTCGGCCGGCTGCCGCCACGCCTTCGAAACCTACCTCGCCGTCAGCGAGGTCGAAGGACTCGCGCCGGGGATCTACCGCTACCTGCCGATCGAGCATGCCCTGGTCTTCGAGCACAGCCCCGACAACCTGCGCGCCGAATTGAGTCGGGCCGCCCTCGGCCAGAGCTTCGTCGCCAGCGCCCCGGTCACCTTCATCTGGGCCTGCCTGCCCTACCGCATGGAGTGGCGCTACCATACCGCCGCCCACCGGGTCATCGCCCTCGACGCCGGCCACGTCTGCCAGAACCTCTACCTCGCCTGCGAAGCGATCGGCGCCGGCACCTGCGCCATCGCCGCCTACAACCAGGAGCTGATGGACCAGCTGCTCGAAATCGACGGTGAGGAGGAATTCACCCTCTACCTGGCGCCGGCGGGAAAGGTGTGACGACAGGGTTTTTTTATGTACCGCTGGAAAAAGCAGATTTCTTTGCTAATGTTAATTAGCGTAAACAATTCTGCTTTTCTGGGGGGAAAAAATGATTAAGAGCTGTTTTATCTTGGGAGCAATTTTGTGCGTTTGCTTAAGCGCGCAAACGGTCAGGTGCGAAGATCAGCAGAAATCCTGGTGGGTTTCTCCATCTGCAGGATTCAGTTTTTTTGAAAGCGAACGTGGAATCAAAGATAATCCCGTTTTTGGAATCGGTGCCGGAACAAAAATCAATGAGCACTGGAATTTCGAGGGGACACTCAGCTATCTCGGCACGGAAACCACCGGGACACCACGATCGGATCTGGAAATCTACCAGCTCGCCATAAGCCTTCTCTACGATATTCACCCGTCAAAACAGCTGACGCCCTACCTGCTGGCAGGAGGCGGCGGATTTCATGCCGACTCAGATAAGTTCGGCTCCAAAACGGGGGGAATTCTCCATTACGGAGCCGGCCTCCATTACAGCCTGAACCAAAATCTGTCGATCAAAGGGGAGGTTCGCCACCAGATCTACATCGGCATAATCGATGACGACGGAAAAACAAAAACCCGCCAAAACCTGACGACACTGGTAGGTTTGAACCTGCATTTGGATCAAACACACCATCCAGTGGCCGCGGCGTTACCGGCACCGTTAATAAGAGTGACACCTCCGGCAACGATCCAGCCGACAAAAGACACGACTCCAGCAGAGAACATCCCCCTACAGGAAAAGATTAGTGACGACGACCTGGCAAAAGTTGACGCAGGAGACAGCCTCGAGAAACAACCTGCGGGGCATGGAACAAAACCGATCCTGACGATAACCCCCCGGTTCAATGCCGGGGAACCAGACATCCATTCGTGGGCGCCGCAAGATCTGACCAAACTGAAATACCTGATCGAAGACCAACCGCAAGCCAAGATAATTCTCATGGGAGAAATAGATGAAAATACCCTGTCATTTTCCAAATACAAACTCCAGGAACGCAGAGCACAACGGGTGCGTATTTTCCTGATCGATCATTTCAATATTGACCCTCAACAGATCGAAATAATGACGCTTAAAAGTTGGTCCCGCACAACCAAAAAAGCGACTTCACCCCATACCCTGATTCAATTTTACCCGATAGAAAGCGAGACAACAGCAACAACCCAGGCCCCCAGGATGCCCTGACAAAACGACGAAATGGTTATAAAAAAACCCGCCATCCCCGCCCCGCGCGAGGAAACCCTGCGCCAGGGGATCCAGGCCCTGCTCGAAGGCGAGCCGGTCACGGCGCTGGAAATTTCGGAGCGGGTCGGCATCGCCCAGCGGGAGGTCGCCGGCCACCTCGAGCACATCCGCCACAGCCTGCATCGCCAGAAACGGTCGCTGACGGTACTCCCCGCCGAATGCCGCAGCTGCGGCTTCGTCTTCGCCAAGCGCGAGCGCCTGAAACGTCCGGGGCGCTGCCCGGTCTGCCGCAACCAGTCGATCAGCGAACCGCGATACCGGATTGACTGACCCAGCCCCCACGAAAAAACCTGCCCCGAGCTTTTGACGAATCCGCGCCAGCTGTTATTGGTTAAGGGTGAGAGACAAACACCTCATCTAAGGGGCAAAATGCGACCTGACCGGATCGAGCAGATGCTTCGCACCATCGAACAGGAGTGCCACTTCACCGGCAATGCCACCGGTCGCAGCAGCCTGCGGCCGGTGGTGATGGAAGCTATGGCGAGCGTTCCCCGCGACGATTTCGTGCCGTCGGAGCTGAAGCACCGGGCCTTCGACAACGGCGCCCTTCCCATCGGTGAAGGCCAGACCATCTCGCAGCCCTTCATCGTCGCCCTGATGACCGACCTGCTCGAACCGCAGCCGGACCACACCATCCTCGAAATAGGCACCGGCTGCGGCTACCAGGCGGCGGTCCTCTCCTGCCTGGTCAAACAAGTCATCAGCATCGAAATCATCCCCCACCTGGCGAACCTGGCCGCCGAGCGCCTGCAACGCCTCGGCTACCGCAACGTACAGGTGATGTCTGGCGACGGCTACCAGGGGCTGCCGGAGCAGGCCCCCTTCGACGGCATCATCGTCACCGCCGCCGCCAGCCACGTACCGGCCCCCCTGTTCAAGCAGCTCAAGCCGGGCGGCAATCTGGTCATCCCGGTCGGCCTCCCCTACATGCACCAGGAACTGCTGGTCGTCAGCAAGGATCGAAGCGGACAGCGCCACACCCGCTCGGCGCTGCCTGTCATTTTCGTTCCGCTTACCCGCAACCGGGAGACCGGGGGAGAACCGGCGGACAACACCATTTAACCGGGAGGAATCCATGTCCGTTGGCGAAGTCTGCATCCGCGAAGTCATCATCACCGGCCGGGAGACCCCGGTGGCTGAACTCGCCGAACTCATGCGCCGCCATCATGTCGGCGACATCCTGGTGACGGAAGACCGGGACGACAAGGCGATGCCGGTCGGCATCGTCACCGACCGCGACCTGGTGATCAAGCTGCTGGCCGCCGGCGTCGACCCGCAAACCGTCACTGCCGAGGACGTCATGAGCGGCGACCTGCAAGTGGTCGAAGAAGGGGCCGACCTGCTTGATACCATCAAGCGGATGCGCGCACAAGGCGTGCCGCGGATCCCCGTGGTCAAACGAAACGGTGAGCTGGTCGGCCTGCTGGCCTTTGACGAACTGCTCGAACTGCTCGCCGAGCAGCTGGACGACCTGGTGCAGCTGATTCGCAGCGGCCGAAAGCACGAGGAAGACCGCCGCATCTGAAGCAACGGAGACGGCCTGCATGAACGACATCCGGGTGGAATGTTATGCCGGGCACCGGGGCGAGGAAACGCCCCGGCGGTTTTACCTGGGCCGGCGCCGCATCGAGGCGGCCGAGGTGCTCGACCGCTGGCTGGCCCCCGACCACCGCTATTTCAAGGTGCGCGGCGACGACGGCGGCCTCTACCTGCTGCGCCATGAGACGGCGACGGGAGACTGGGAGTTGATCCTGTACGAAGGCGATGCCCTCCCTCAAGACATCAGCCGCCGGTGAGTCGAACAGATCTGCACGCAGGCGGTCCGCATCAAGCTATCCCTTTCCCGAAAACGAACGTCACTCCTTGAGCCGCACCAGCAGCCGGCCGTCGTCGATCTTGATTTCATCGACGCCGGCGGCGAAGGCGCTCCAGAAGCCCCCCTGGCCGCCGAACTCCCTGACCAGGTCGACATTCTTCAGGTTGCCCATCCAGGCGTTGGGGATGGGAACCCCCCAGAGGCTGACACCGGCGATGACCACCACCGGCTTGCCGTCGGCATAGGCCAGCTCAAGACCGGCGGATACCTTGAGGGTTTTGCCGCCAAGCAGGGGGAAATCCTCGTCGAGGGGAACCAGCAGCTTGGCACTGGCCATGTCGGCGGAGAGGTCAATCGCCAGCTTGTCGGCCAGATCGGTATTTTTCGCCAGCAGGGCGTTGAGTTCCTTTTCGGACAGCACGATCTCCCGGCTGGCCCCCTCTTCGCTGTACCGCTCGGGCTGGAGGGTTCCTGGGGATTCGCTGGACGCCGAAGGGGGCGCCGGCCGGTTGCGGGCGGCGATCCGGGTGCGCTGCAGCGAATCGAAGCGGTCGAGCTTCTGCTCGAGCACCTGCTCCTCTTTCGCGCTCAACGTCACCGGCTTGAATTCTTTGGGAAAGAGGTAGGTCGATACGGCCCAGACCGCAACCAGGCTGGCCACGATGGTCGCCGCAAGGATGATGGCAAGCAGCTTCAGCCAACTGAAGCGGACCTCGACCCGGGGGGGGATGGGGCCGGGAGTGGGGGGGGCGGGAACGGGAGTTTCCATGGCAGCGTCCTCTTCTTGGAAAGTACTGGATCGACCGGGGTCCGGGACAACAGCAATAAGTATAACATTAAAAAGCCTCCAGCGATCTCCGGGACCATCTCCCCGACAACCACCCGGCAGGGGCGGCAAACGGGGCCGACGTTCAGGTCGATACCCAACCTGGCCAAGGCATTTTTTTTACCCTGAGCATTTGACGACCCTCCTTTTTTTGCTACGATTTGTTTCCGTTAACATTCTCAGAAGAAAGGGCGCTTAAGGCATGATCTATCGCTACAATTCCCCGGTCGGATCTTTCACCATCTCCCCTGCGGGCAACGGGCAATTCGAGTTGCATATCGATAAAAAACTCATCGCTTCCTATCAAACCCCCGAGGCGGCCTGCCTTGATGTCTCCCTGCATGCTACGGGATGGAAAGAATGGGATCTTTTCCCCGGCAATGAAGGTCCGCAAAACTTATCCGGATGGGAAATGCGGCGCATTCAGAGGTCATCGCCTCAAAAGGCGATGACCGTTCTTTAACCCTGCCCAAAACCTTCGGATTTCCACCCGGGTGTCCCGTATTGCGAAACGGAACGGCCGGGTGAGACGCACCTCCTGGAAAACGCCGGCATCCGGAGCCCCGATAATCAGCTACGCCTGGTAAAGACCGGCTTCGCCGGTACTCGCTCGAAAACAAGAGCCACCAGGTTTCCTAAACCTGGTGGCTCTCGCTCAGTCAAAAGGGGCTGCACCGCAATCAGCCATCTGCGGGCGCCCTGCCTTCATACCAGTCGATCGCTCAGCCGATCGACTCCAGCTGCAGGGCGAAGGTCAGATCGAGCCCGGCCAGCGGATGGTTGCCGTCGAAGGTCACCTCGGTGTCGCTGACCTC
>NZ_JBFHGD010000209.1:0-5822 GCF_041583255.1 Trichloromonas sp.
AACTGCTGGCCGCGAACGGAGAGCGGTTCGGCCAGGGTCAAAAGGATCTTACCGGCCAAAATTTCGACATTTTGCACATCCTGCACATCCTCGAGCAGCACGATGAATTCGTCGCCGCCAAAGCGGGCCACGGTGTCCGCATCCCGCACGATGGCCAGCAATCGCCTCGCTACCGCCTGCAATACCTGGTCGCCGGCCTCATGCCCGTGGCAATCATTGATCGCCTTGAACCGGTCGAGGTCGAAAAAGAGCAGCGCCAGCAACCCGCCCGACCGGCGCGCTTTGCTCATGGCATGCTGCAGGCGGTCGGCAAAGAGCAGGCGGTTGGGCAGCCCGGTGAGGTTGTCGTGGTGGGCAAGATACTTGAAACGCTCCTCGTTCTCCTGCAGCCGGGTTTCGGCCAGTTTCCGCTCGCTGATATCCTGCACCAGGCCGATGCCGTAATGCGGCCGACCGTCGGCGTCCATCATCCAGGCGGTCGTCACGTAGCCCCAGACCACTTTCCCGCTGCTGTGCAGAAAACGTTTTTCGTAATCGATGAAGCGTTTTTTCCCCTCCCGCACCTCGTTGAAATAGACCCGGGTTATCTCCAGGTCATCGGGATGGGTCAGGTCTTCAACGCAGAGCGCTTTCAGCTCTGCGGCGGAATAGCCGACAAAGCGGCAGAAGGTCGGATTGACCTGAAGGTAGCGCCCGTCGATATCGATGGTGTTCATGCCGGCGCCGGCATGTTCGAAAATGGTCCGGAAACGCTCCTCGCTTTCGCGAACCTGCTGGGCCGTACGCATGTTCTGCACCGCCATGGCATAGACCGCCGCCAGCCGCTCCAGCAGCTCGAGGTCCTTGGCATGGTACTCCCGTTCGGCGTTGGCCAGGGCGATTATGCCCAGCAGCGCCCCGTCAGCCATGGCCGGTGCCCCGAGAAAACGCCGGATCGCCACATGCCCCTCGGGAATCCCGGTGGACCGGTGATCGGTTTCGGGCTCGTTGCAGAGAATCGGCTGGCGATGCGTCAGCACCCAGCCCCAGAGCCCCTTGAAGGCATGAAACACATGTTTCTTGTCCGGCACCCGGCAGGCCGCCCAGACCTCGCGAGTCATGGTCGGGCTGACCATATCCCCGGTCTGGGGATCGATGAAGCCGACAAAACCGTGGGGACTGCCGGTCAACTCCTTGCATTGCTGCAGAATGACCTCGGAAATCTCCTCGATCGATGACGAGGCCAGCATCAGCCGGCCGAGCTCGGCGATCGCCCGGTTGACCCTGAGTTCCCACTGCAGAGCTTCCCGCGAACGGCGCCGGTCGGTGATATCGCGCATGGCGCCGAGATAACCCAGCACCTCGCCGGACTCCGACCGGACCACGGTCCCGAGGGTCTCCCCGGGAAAGACACTGCCGTCCTTGCGGCGATAGTTCACCACGTAAGGCTGGTTCTTCTGCTCGGCGGACATATTGAAACGCAGCTGTCCCTGCTGTTCGTATTCTTCGAAGCTGGCATAAAAGACCGAGGTTTTCTGCCCCAGCAGATCCTGGGGATGATAACCGAAGACCCGGGTCATGGCGGGATTGCAGCGCACGATCTCGCGTTCGGGATTGCACAGCACCAGGCCGTCGGGGAGGCTGTTGATGGCGGCTTCGAAAAAAATCGTCTGCCGGGCCAGTTCTTTCTGCGCCTGGTGCCGATCGGTAATTTCGGCCTCAAGCTGCCGGTTCTTCCGCGAAATCTCCCGCAGTCCCCTTCGCACCTGGATCCGGCTGACCAGCAGCACCAGCAGCAGCAGAACCAGGGAAATCCCCATCCCTTTGAGCAGGGGCCGCAACCAGCCCGGACCGGTGGCGCCACTGGTGCCGCCGAGCCACTTGCCCAGCGATTGATAATAGATGGATTGCGGGTCGCCTTTAAGTTGCCGCAGATGACGGTCACAGGCCGCCAGCAAAGCTGGATCGGAGTTTTTGGCAAAGGCAATCCGTACCGATACCGGGCTCAGCAGAATCGGAGGTTTTTCCAGCTCCGACAGTTCACCGCTTGACTCAAAAACCCGGCTGAACAGGCCGGCATCGGCTAGGCCGTCCCGTACCGCCTTGGATACCTCGGCGAAATCAGAGAGTTCTATAAACTGAACCTGCAGAGAAAATTTTTCCGTCAGACGTTTCAGGCCGTCGGGGCCGCCATAAAGGACACTCCCCTTCATGACCGCGACGGTTTTCCCATCGAGATCGAGAATCGACTGAATTTTTGACCCGGGCTGGCTGAAAACCTGCCCCCAGTTTGAAAATACGGTTTCCGCATTAAAATTATACAGTCGTGCCCGCTCCGGGGTATGAGCAACGGTCGGCAGCAGAGCGATTTCACCGGCGGCGAGGCGCTGCAGGGATTCATCAAAGCTGCCAAGCACATATTCGACGGCCCACCCTTCCCGCTTGGCAATCTCGGCCACAACGTCCGCGAACAGCCCCTGGGGGCGGCCGGACTCATCATAATCGAGCATGGGGGGATTCGGGTAGATGCCGACCCGCACCGGTTCCAGGGCACTGGCCGGGGCGCCCCAGCAGAAAAAAATCATCCCCAACAGAATGATCACAACGCCCCTTATTGTCGTTTTTCTGTCTGCCATCTTGCCCCTGCTGAAAAATGGCCGGTCACCGGCGATTGAATCCATCGAATCCTGCAAACACCAGACCAAAAAACACAGCCTAATTACCGCCTGCTTATCTTGGGCGAATATTTCCCTTGACCATATCCGCCCAGGCGGATAGATTGCCTCCATGAAAAATACCGCACGACTCTTCAAGGCGCTCTCCGACGAGACACGCCTGCGCATCCTGGCCCTGCTGACCGAGGGCGAGCTCTGCGTCTGCGACCTGATGGCGGTTCTCGAACTCCCCCAGTCCACCGTTTCCCGGCATCTGGCCTACCTGCGCAACAGCGGCCTGGTTTGCGACCGCCGCGCCGGCGTGTGGATGTACTATCGCCTGGCCGAAGCGGACAATCCCCTGCAGCGCGAGACGCTCGCCCTGCTTGCCCGCTTTTTGCCGGACCTGCCCCGGGTTTTCAGCGACCGCGCTGCCCTGCAGATACGGCTGGAGAAAAGAGGCGAAGAGCTGGCGTGCGGATGAATGTTGCTGCACGCACCCGCTAATTTGGATTAGACATTTAAGAAAGGATTTTCTATGAGCATCCGTATCGGCATCAACGGCTTCGGCCGCATGGGCCGGCTGGCGCTGCGCGCCGCCTGGGATTGGCCCGAATTCGAGATCGTCCATATCAATGAAGTAAAAGGCGGCGCCGAGACGGCGGCCCACCTGCTCGAATTCGACTCGGTGCACGGCCGCTGGCCGCGGCAGCTCAGCGCCGAGGAAAGCGCCATAGAGATCGACGGCCGGCGGGTCGGCTACAGCGAGTTCAAGGCGCCCGGCGAAGTCCCCTGGGATGAGCACGGCGTCGACATCGTCATCGAGGCCTCGGGCAAGTTCCGCACCCCGCAGCTGCTGCAGCCCTATTTTGACCGGGGTGTCAAAAAAGTGATCGTCGCCGCCCCGGTCAAGGAGGGGGCGCTGAATATCGTCATGGGGGTCAACGACCAGCTGTACGACCCGGCGAAACACCACCTGCTCACCGCCGCCTCCTGCACCACCAACTGTCTGGCCCCGGTGGTCAGGGTGCTGCACGAGAAAATCGGCATCGAGCACGGGATGATCACCACCATCCATGACATGACCAACACCCAGGTGGTGGTCGACGCCCCGCACAAGGACCTGCGCCGGGCGCGCGCGGCCAGCATGTCGCTGATCCCGACCACCACCGGCAGCGCCACCGCCATCACCCTGATCTACCCCGAACTCAAGGGCAAGCTCAACGGCCACGCCATCCGGGTGCCGCTGCTGACCGGCTCACTCACCGACGCGGTCTTCGAGATGCAGCGGCAGGTCACCGCCGAAGAGGTCAACGGGCTGTTCCAAGAGGCCGCGGACACATACCTGAACGGGATCCTCGGCATCGAACACCGGCCGCTGGTCTCCATCGACTTCAAGAGCGATCCCCGCTCGGCCATCGTCGACGCCCCTTCCACCATGGTGGTCAACGGCACCCAGCTCAAGGTCTACGCCTGGTACGACAACGAAATGGGCTACGTTCACCGCATGATGGAGCTGGCAAAAAAGGTGGCACTGAGCCTGTCATGACCGACTTGCGCAACTACACCCTGGTCACCGCCGCCTACTGGGCCTTCACCCTCACCGACGGCGCCCTGCGCATGCTGGTGCTGCTGCACTTCCACGAGCTCGGCTACTCGGCGGTGCAGATCGCCATGCTGTTCCTGCTCTACGAATTCTTCGGCGTGATCACCAACCTGGTCGGCGGCTGGATCGGCTCGCACCTGGGCCTCAAGGTCACCCTGTTCGCCGGCCTCGCCCTGCAGGTGGTCGCCCTCTCCAGCCTGGCCCTGCTCGACCCGGGCTGGCCCGCGGCCCTCTCGGTCGCCTATGTCATGGGCGCCCAGGCCCTCTCGGGGATCGCCAAGGATCTGACCAAGATGAGCTCGAAAAGCGCCATCAAGGTGCTGATCCCCGAAGGCGCCGAAGGGACACTGTTCAAGTGGGTGGCGATCCTGACCGGCAGCAAGAACGCCCTTAAAGGGGCGGGATTTTTCCTCGGCGGAGTACTCCTTACCGGGCTCGGCTTTCGCACCTCGCTGCTGGCCATGGCCGGCGCGCTCGCCCTGGTGCTGGCCGCCGCGATCTTGAATCTGCCCGGCGACCTCGGCCAGGCCAAAAAGAAGGTCAAGTTCACCGCCATCCTCTCCAAAAGCCCGAACATCAACCTGCTGTCGGCGGCGCGGATGTTCCTGTTCGGCTCGCGAGACGTCTGGTTCGTGGTCGGGCTGCCGGTCTTTCTTTCGGCGTCCCTTAACTGGAGCCATGCCGAAGTCGGCGGTTTTCTCGCCCTCTGGGTGATCGGCTACGGCGGGGTGCAGGCGCTGGCCCCGAACCTGCTAAAGCGGGGACTCTCCGGCGGCACGCCCCAAGGGGGCACCGCCGCTCTCGGTGCCTTCGCCCTGGCGGCGCTGACCGCCTTGATCGCTCTCGGCGTGCAGGGGGGAGTCTCCCCCTGGCTGACTGTGGTGGCGGGACTGGCCCTGTTCGGCCTGGTCTTCGCCGTCAACTCCTCGGTCCACTCCTACCTGATTTTGAACTACAGCGACAACGACAGCGTGTCCCTCGACGTCGGCTTCTACTACATGGCCAACGCCGCCGGCCGGCTTTTCGGCACCCTGCTGTCAGGGGTCGTCTTTCAACTGGCGGGGCTGACCGGCTGCCTCTGGGTTTCGGTGGCACTGCTGCTGGGCACCGGGGTGATCTCCCTGAAACTGCCGCGGGGGAAAAGTGCGTACACTCCCTAAAGGACTTGCAGGAGGCGTCATGACATCGGCCATCACCAAAAAACTGTCCTTCATCGACCGTTACCTGACCCTGTGGATTTTCCTCGCCATGGCGGTCGGCGTCGGCACCGGCTGGCTCTTTCCCGGCGTGGAACAGGTGATCAACGCGTTCCAGGTCGGCACCACCAACATCCCCATCGCCGTCGGCCTGATCCTGATGATGTACCCGCCGCTGGCCAAGGTGCGCTACGAAGAGCTCGGCGAGGTCTTTCGCAACAAGAAGATTCTCGGCCTGTCGCTGCTGCAGAACTGGGTCATCGGGCCGCTCCTGATGTTCGCCCTGGCGCTGCTCTTCCTCCACGACCTGCCCGAATACATGGTCGGCCTGATCATGATCGGCCTGGCCCGCTGCATCGCCATGGTCATCGTCTGGAACGAGCTCGC
>NZ_JBFHGD010000210.1:0-5745 GCF_041583255.1 Trichloromonas sp.
CATCAAGGGCGGCGACTTCCGTGCCCGTGAGGCCGACGTCTGGCGTCTGGCCCAGGTGTCCAACAACATTATCGACCAGTGCGTGGCCCAGGGCGTTCCTTTTGCCCGTGACTACGCCGGCTACCTCGACAATCGCTCCTTCGGCGGCGCCCAGGTCTCCCGTACCTTCTACGCCCGTGGTCAGACCGGCCAGCAGCTGCTGCTCGGCGCCTACTCGGCTCTTTGCCGCCAGGTTCAGGCCAAGACGGTCACCATGCACCCCCGCACCGAAATGCTCGACCTGGTCGTGGTCGATGGCGTAGCCAAGGGGATCACCGTGCGTAACCTGACCACCGGCGAGATCGAGTCCCACTGGGGCGATGCCGTGGTTCTGGCCACCGGCGGTTACGTCAACGTCTTCTACCTGTCGACCAACGCCATGGGCTGCAGCGTGACCGCCGCCTGGAAAGCCGCCAAAAAAGGCGCTTACATGGCCAATCCCTGTTACACCCAGATTCACCCGACCTGCATCCCGCAGAGCGGTGAGCATCAGTCGAAGCTGACCCTGATGTCCGAGTCGCTGCGGAATGACGGGCGCTGCTGGGTTCCGAAGAAGAAGGAAGACTGCGACAAACCGGCCGGCTCGATTGCCGAAGCGGATCGCGATTACTACCTGGAGCGCAAGTACCCCTCCTTCGGTAACCTGGCTCCCCGCGATATCGCTTCCCGCGCCGCCAAAGAGCAGTGTGACGATGAGCGCGGCGTCGGCCCCGGCAAGCGTGGCGTTTACCTCGACTACGCTACCTCCATTGCCCGCGTTGGCGAACACACCATCAAGGAGCGTTACGGCAATCTTTTCGAAATGTATGAAAAGATCACCGATGAGAATGCCTACAAGCAGCCGATGCGCATCTACCCGGCCCCCCACTATTCGATGGGCGGTTTGTGGGTCGACTACAACTGCATGAGCAACGTGCCCGGTCTGTTCGTTCTCGGCGAAGCCAACTTCTCCGTCCACGGCGCCAACCGTCTCGGGGCTTCGGCTCTGATGCAGGGTCTTGCTGATGGTTACTTCGTCATTCCTTACACCATCGCCAACTACCTGGTCACCATCAAGCCCGGCCAGGTTACCGACGAGCATCCCGAGTTCAAGAAGTCGGCCGACGAAGTCAAGGCCAACATCAACAAGCTGCTTTCGATCAACGGCAAGAAGACCGTCTCCGAAATGCATCGCGAACTTGGCAAGATCATGTGGGAGAATGTCGGTATGGCTCGTAGTGATGCCAGTCTCAAAGATGCTCTCAAGCGGATTCCTGCGCTGCGTGAAGAGTTCTGGAAGAACATCAAGGTCACCGGCAGCGGTGCGGAATTCAACCAGCAGCTCGAAAATGCCGGTCGCCTGGCCGACTTCCTCGAGTTCGGCGAAATGATGGCCAAGGACGCTCTGCATCGTGAGGAATCCTGTGGCGGCCACTTCCGCGTCGAGCACCAGACCGAAGACGGCGAGGCCATGCGCGACGACGAAAACTTCTGCTACGCCGCGGCCTGGGAGTTCAAAGGCGTCAACAAGGAGCCTGAGCTGCACAAGGAGCCCCTGAAATTCGAAAATGTACACCTGGCAGTAAGGAGTTATAAATAATGAACCTTACATTATACGTATGGCGCCAAAAGGGTCCTAAAGAGATGGGCAAGCTGGAGCAGTACGAGGCTCCGCATGTCAGCCCCGACCAGTCGTTTCTGGAAATGCTCGATGATGTGAACGAAGAGCTGATCAGAACCGGGAAAGATCCGATCGCTTTTGACCACGATTGCCGTGAAGGCATCTGCGGCATGTGTTCACAGGTCATCAACGGTCGGCCTCATGGCGGCCAGGATCGCACTACGGTCTGTCAGCTGCACATGCGTTCCTTCAAAGACGGTGACAGCATCTATATCGAGCCCTGGAAAGCCAAGGCTTTCCCGATCGTCAAGGACCTCGTCGTTGACCGTGCCGCCATGGACACCATCATGAACTCCGGTGGCTACACCTCTTGTCATACGGGCGGCGTACCCGATGGTAACGCTGTGATGATTGGCAAGCCTGAGGCTGACTATGCCATGGACGCCGCCGAGTGCATCGGCTGTGGCGCCTGTATTGCCGGTTGTCCCAATAGCTCGGCCATGCTGTTCACCGGTAACAAGGTGGCCCAGCTCGCCGTTCTGCCGCAGGGTCGCCCCGAAGCCAAGGCTCGGGTCAAGGCAATGACCGAAACGCTGCAGGAATGTGGTTTCGGCAACTGTTCCAATCACTACGAGTGCCAGACATCTTGCCCGAAAGGGATCGATGTCAAGTTCATCGCTAAGCTGAATCGGGAATACATCAAGTCACTGCTCCCGTAATTCAGTCACCATGATCGTGTTCAATCATAAAGGGGAGGGTCTTGCGACCCTCCCCTTTATGATTGTATTGACCCATGTAGGGTTGAAATATTATCAATTGCCTTGATTTTGCTATTTGGTTAAAGCTCTTTGGTATTGACAATTTTAAAATATCTGTTTCAATGTAACTCAACGCTAACACTTCAGGAGGTTCAAATGCGTAAATTACAGATGGTATTATTGGCGGGTGGCGCTTTGGTTCTTTGCCTGGCTGGATGTACTGCAAGTCTGTCTCCGGCGGACCAGAACCTTCTCAAGCAATCTCTTGAGGCAAGTACTGCTGCATCTCAGTCTGCTCAGGCCGCTGAGGCTTCCGCAATGAGAGCAGAAAAAGCGGCCGCTACCAGTGAAGCTGCCGCCGCTAAAGCTACTGATGCGGCAAGCAGGGCAGACGCTGCGGCAAGCAGAGCTGAGCAGAGTGCGCTGAAAGCAGAAAAGGCTTTCGAGATGGGCTTGCGCAAGTAAGTTGTCAGTAGTTTGCAGAGACAGTTAGATTAAAGCCGGGGGCTACGTTAGCAGAACGTAGCCCCCGGCTTTATCTTTAGAAGCAGCTTCAAGTAAAGGAGCAATAAGGGGCACAGCCGAAGTCGACCGACGAACCATTTAGCTGAGACTTATCCAAAGCCTTGGGGCGCCAGGCTACTGGCTTAACCTGGGCTTTGTCGCGGTTACAGGTTAGAGCTGTGTTGCTCTGCGGCGAACGATATAGGAAAAGGAATGCCCCGGTTTTCTTTGAGGATCCGCTCTATTCCGTCCCAGTCGAGCGTTCCGCTCCAGTTGAGAACTCTCGCCTGGCGGACTATTTCTTTCTTTAACTCATCGTCGTTTTCCTGCAAATCCCGGTGGACTTCCAGAAAGAGGATATCGTTTTTCCTGCCGACCTTTATCGGGTTGTTGATGATTTGCAACGGGGTTCCGATGGCGGCCCGGCTGAACAGATCTTGTATGTCCTGGGCATAAAGACGCAGGCACCCGTGGCTGACTCGTCGACCTACTCCTAGCGGGATGTTGGTTCCGTGGACACCGAAGCCCCCCCGGGAAAACCCCATCCAGAATTTACCCAGGGGGTTGGATGGCCCCGGAGGGACGGAAGCCGGAGATTCCGGGCGTTCCTTGCGGATGGACAGGGGGACGGTCCAGGTCGGGTTTTCAATTTTACTCAGGATGGCAAATTGTCCAAGGGGAGATTCAGTCCCCTCCGTGCCGATGCCCACCGGGTAGGTTCGTGCCCGAAATCTGCCGTTTTCTTCCCAGATGTAATACAAGCGCAGTTCGGCAAGGTTGATCGTGATGCCCGGATTGGCCTCTATCGGCAGGATCGATGAATACGGCAGCAGGACCACTTGCCCCGGTGAAGGGAACCAGGGGTCGATGCCGGGGTTGGCATTTTTGACGTTGGTATACCCCAGCATCTTGTCGCGAGCCAGTTCCATCAGGGTTTCTTTCGGGCCGGCGGTGTGAAAGCGGTGGGCGCCGATCACTTCTCCCTGCCAATCCGGGCTGAGTAAGAACGAGTCGGATTTAAGTTCCGGGTCCCAGGCGCATACGCTATGGGCCGTCAGCAAATAAATTAGCACAATGGCAAGGCAATGAATTTTTTTCCACATCTGCGTATGATATCCTGTCGTATATTTGAATTGTTTTTATTGAGGAGTCGTCGCATGAAAATGGGTGTCCGGACCCTTTTTCTCATCGCTTTCGTTACGCTTTGGCCGTTTTGTTTTACAGCCCATGCCTTATTGTCTTTTGAGCCGATCGAAGTGATCGTGACGGGAGTCACCGACGATGCGCTGACGAATGTGCAGGCCGCTCTTGCCCTTCCCGTGGGACTGGTGGCCGAGGACCGCAGTATCGATCGCCGCTGGTTGGAACATTTCCGCAGCCAGATCCCCGCCAAAATCGACCGGGCCCTTGAACCCTTTGGTTATTTTGAAACCATAACAAGCTCCCGGCTGGAAAACCACAAGAAAAATCAGGTCCGCCTGCTGGTCGAGGTGAAGCCGGGAAAACCGGTCCGGGTGGCAACGATTCGTGTCGCAGTGATCGGACCCGGCGAACAGCACAAGGCCCTGCAGCGCCAGGTGGAGGCATTCCCACTGGCCGTTGGGGATATTCTGCGGCAGGATTATTATGAAAGGGCAAAAGGGGAATTGGTGGCGACTGCACTCGATCTGGGCTTTCTGCAGGCGGAGTTCGTCACCCATGAGATTCGCGTCAATCGGGCCCAGCGCCGTGCTGAAATTGAACTGGTGCTCTCCACGGGAACGCAGTTGCGTTTTGGCAGCGTTCTGCTGTATGGCGCTCCCGACTACCCCGAGTGGTTTCTCAAGCGGCACCTGGCTTTTGCCGAAGGAGATGTTTTTTCCCACGCCAAACTCGGACAGACCCAGCTGAATTTTTTAGATTCCGACCGCTTTCGGGATGTCATTATTTCCCCGCGTGAAGATTTGACGCAAAATGACAAGGTTCCGATTTCAATGCAGCTGGTGCCCTCGGTTCGTCGGCGTCTGCGGCCGGGGCTTGGCTATGGCACCGACACCGGCGCCCGTTTTTCGCTGCGCTACAAGGACGTCAACCTGCTCCACCGCGCGCATCTGTTTGAGACCGACTTGCTGATGGCCCAGTGGCGCCAGTCCCTGGTCTCCACCTACACCATGCCTTCCGCCCGAAACCTGGAGACTCAGACAGCATTCCGGCTCGGTTACAAGGCCGAGGATGTCGAAACCTACGAGACGCGGTCGATATTCGCCGAAGCTGAACAGATCTGGGGCTTTGGCAAGGGGCGGGCAGGATCGGTTTTCCTGCGGCTGCTGCAGGAAGATTACATTGTCGGCCAGGAGGATGACCGTTCCCGGATGGTTATTCCCGGGATACGTTTTTCGCGGCGTCGTTACAAAGACCCGGTGCGCCCGCAAGCCGGCTATTCCTTCAGCCTTGAAGCGCGCGGGGCGCACCAGCACCTGGCATCGGATGTCAGCCTGCTGCAGCTGCTGGCCTCGGGAAATACCCTGGTCAGGCTGCCTGCCCGGTTTTCGGTTTTTGTCCGGACCGAAGGGGCAACCACCTTGCAGAACGAGCCCCTCGCAGAGGTTCCGGCATCGATGCGGTTTTTTGCCGGCGGGGATCAGAGTGTGCGTGGTTACAGTTACCAGTCGCTTGGACCAAAGGACGACCTGGGCCAGACGACAGGCGGCAAGCATCTGGCCGTCGGCAGTATCGAGCTGGAAAGGAAGCTTTGGGATAATTGGGGGGTGGCCTGTTTTTACGATGTCGGCAACGCGTTCAACAGTCTTTCAGATATCGAGTGGGCGCAAGGGGCCGGCATCGGTGTGCGTTATTACACCCAGG
>NZ_JBFHGD010000211.1:0-5726 GCF_041583255.1 Trichloromonas sp.
CCGATCCGATCTGGAGTAAACGCATCCAGGACACCACCGCCACCACCCTGGATGAAAAACTGCCGGCTTCGGCCCGCAAGTCGGTATTCCTCTTCCTGCTGGCCCTGGCCGTGATTGTGGTGGTCGCCATGTTCCCGGAAATTCGCACCCTGCAGGTCGGCGAGAAGGCGATCAAGATGGATATCATCATCCAGATGATGATGCTGGCCTTCGGCGGCATTATCCTGATGGTGACCAAGACCCGCTCCAACAAAGTGCCCGAAGGCGTCGTCTTCAAGTCGGGCATGGTCGCGGCCATCGCCATCTTCGGTATCGCCTGGATGAGCGACACCTACTTCCAGTTCGCCATGCCGAGCTTCAAGGTCGGCATCACCGAAATGGTCACCGCCTACCCCTGGACCTTCGCCCTGGCCATGTTCGTGGTCTCGGTGGTGATCAACAGCCAGGCCGCTACCTGTATCATGATGCTTCCGGTCGGCCTGGCCCTGGGGCTCTCGCCGGTGCTGCTGATCGGCATCATGCCGGCATGCTACGGCTACTTCTTCATCCCGAACTACCCGTCGGATATCGCCACCGTCAACTTCGACATCACCGGCACGACCAAAATCGGCAAGTGGTACTTCAATCACAGCTTCATGCTGCCGGGGCTGATCGCGGTGATCTCGGCCTGCCTGGTCGGTTACGGGTTGGCCCGCATCCTGATCTGAACGATTTGCACAGAGTGAAAAAACAACGGCGGTCCCGGTTTCGGGGCCGCCGTTATGCGTTGGAGAGGTGTTTGATCAGAACGCCATCCTGGCGTAAGGGGATTGTGCCGAGGCCCTGAGGGCATCCTCGAGGGTGAAGATGTCCTGCGCCTCGAGCAGGGGGATCAGCTTGAGCAGCACTTCGGCGGTGACGATGGCGTCGCCCAAGGCGGTGTGGCGGCCCTGAATGGTCAGGTTGAGCATTTCGGCGATGGCATCGACCGAGTGATTCTGCTGGTTGGGGCGGACGAGGGAGGAGAGCAGCATGGTGTCGAGCACCGGGTTGTCGAAGCGCAGCCCGGTGCGGCGCTCCTTCAGCTCCAGCAGGCGCATGTCGAAGGCGGCGTTGTGGGCGACCAGCACGGCCCCTTCGGCGAACTTGTGGAAATGCGGCAGCACCTGGTCGATGATCGGCTGGCCGACCAGGCTCGCGGGGTCGATGCCGTGGATGGCCACCGATTCGGGGGGGACGCTGCGTCGCGGGTCGACCAGCTGATCGATGATCTCGTCCTTCAGTATCCGGCCGTTGACGATGCGGATGGCGCCGAGCTGGATGATCTCGTCTCCCTGCGAGGGGTGCAGGCCGGTCGTTTCGGTGTCGAACACCACGTAGGTCAGCTTTCGCAGCGGCCGTTTGCCGAGGTCGTCCATCCCGGGGCGGTTGAACAGGTCGAACTCGTAGTAGACCGGGCGTGGTTTGTGCGGCGACAGTACTTCGTCGCTGTCGGTTTCCGAGGCCAGCGGCAGCTCGATGCGCACCTCGTGGCAGGCCTTGCCGCCGGCCGATTCAATGAAGACGGCGCCGCCGAAGCGGCTGACCACATCGTTGAAGCTGAGCAGGTCATCCGGGTTTTCAGCGATCAGCGGGGCCGCCACCCAGTCGGCGATGAACTGGTAATCGAGACAGTAGTCGGGCCAGCCGATGTTCATCGAGGCCCGGCCCGACCCGGTTGTCTTCAGGCTGATTTCGAAGGCGCCCTGGTGTTTCTGGCCGCGCAGCAGGCCGGCCAGGTGGGAGACCGCCTGCACCATCGAATAACTGTCGAGCCGCAGCCAGAGCCCGGTTTCGGCCTGGCCCTTGACCTCGGTGCCAAAGCGGTCGTGAATGGTTTTCTGCAGGATTTCGAAGAGGTTTTCGGCGAGGATATCCTCGACCTTGCTCAGCGCGTGCAGGTGGCGGGCGTAGTGTTCGCGCACCTGTTCCAGGTTCTGCTGCAGGGTCAGCGAGGCCCGGTCGATGACCCTGCGGTAGCGCCCAAGCTGGTGGGGCTTGAGTTCAGGCTTGGTGAGGATGGTCGAAATGGCCCGGCGGATGTCGCTGATGCCGTCCTGAAAGGCTTCGGTCATGGTCTGGATCAGCATGTCGCGGCGGCTGTCGGCCTCGATCTGCGGGGTCATGTCTTCGAGGGTCAGAACGAAGCCGGAAATCTCTTCTTCGTCACCGCGATGGATGAGCACCAGGGCCATGTTGAGACGCAGGCAGGAGCCGTCGCCGAGGGTCATCATGAAACCGAGGGTCGATGTGGTCTGTTCGCGGTTGAGCGACTGCTGCAGCAGTTCGAAGGCGTGAATGATCGGTTCGCGCTGCAGCAGCCCGAAGACCGGGCGCCCCAGGCCGATGATGCCGGCTGGTTTGTTGCCGCCATTCTGCCCGTCTTCCCGCTGCAGCAGGTGCTGGGCCTGCTGGTTGTAGAGCAGGATCAGGCCGTCGGTGTTGCAGACCAGCACCCCGTTGGGGAGCTCGGACATCAGGGCCGCCAGCCGGTTGCGCTCTTCGTCGATCTCGGCCTGGGCGTTGCGGATCCGTTCGTCGACCTCGGTTTTCAGCTTCTGGAAGGTGTCGGCGTAGTCGTTGATGATGCCGGTCAGGTAGACGACCTCGCGCCCCCCCTTCGGGAAAATCCGGTAGTCGGGGTTGACCGTCGCGATCAGCCGGGTCTTTTCGGCCAGCTGCAGAATGGGGATGATGTAGTAGTAGAACAGCATACTGACCAGGCCGCCGATGGCGGTGACCAGCACGATGGAGCCGAGGATGGGAAAGGGCAGGATTTTTTCCAGCAGCGCCTTGATGTAGACCTGTTCCTCGGGCGCCAGGGCGAACCAGGAGCCGAACAGGGCGGCCCAGATGACGCCGAAGACCACGTTGGCGATGGCAACCAGGAAGATCCAGTATTTGTACTGTGGTTTCATTGGCGCATCAACAGGAAGGCAAGCGGTACGCAGGGCCGAAAGTGGCCAAGCCGTCCCATTGTACGCAATCTTTAGCGCCGGCGTCTACCTCTTCGAATGAAAAAAAACAACAACGTTCTTTTGTCCGGATGTCATCGGAATGCCTGTGTTTACTGGGGCGGCCCCGCTTCGTACTTGTAGCCGACGCTGTAGATCGAGTGGATCAGAACTTCGCCGGGGACGGCCGCATCGATTTTTTTGCGCAGTTTTTTGATGTGGCTGTCGATGGTGCGGTCGCTGACGATCCGCTCGTCGGGGTAGATGCGATCCATCAGCTGGCTGCGGGAGAAGATGCGCCCCGGGCTGGCGGCGAGGATCTGCAGCAGCTTGAACTCGACCGCGGTGAGTTCGAGCGAGGCGCCGCGCAGGGTGGCGCTGTAGCGGGCCTCGTCGAGGGTCAGCCCCTGGTCCTGAAGGGTGGCCGCGCCGCTGCGCCGCAGCACCACCTTGACCCTGGCCACCACCTCGCGGGGGCTGTAGGGTTTGCAGATATAGTCGTCGGCGCCGAGTTCGAGGCCGATCAGTCGGTCGATCTCTTCGACCCGGGCGGTGACCATGATGATCGGCACGCTGGAGAAGTTGCGGATCTCCTTGCAGATGTCCATGCCGTCCTTGCCCGGCAGCATCAGGTCGAGCAGCACCAGGTCGGGTTTCTCTTGGCGCACCATGGGCACCGCGGCGAGGCCGTCGGCAACATGGAGGGACTCGAAGCCCCCCTGGCGCAGGTAGTCGCGCAGCAGCTCGGCCAGTTTCAGCTCATCTTCGACGATCAGGATTTTTCCACTCATGATGTAGTCCTCGTGAAGGGCAGCCGGATGCTGATCCACAGCCCCCCCAGCGGCGAGGGGCGGGCGCTGATTGTCCCCTCGTGGGCTTCGACGATGTTGCGGCAGATCGACAGGCCGAGCCCGGCCCCGCCGGTGTGGCGGTTGCGGGAGCTTTCCACCCGGTAGAGCCGGTCGAACAGCTTGTCCAGTTCGGTTTCCGGCACTCCGGGAGCGCTGTCGCTGAAGTGGATGACGGCTGCGCCGTCCGCATTTTCCAGGCGGATCTCGAGCTGCCCGCCGGCATCGGTGTATTTCAGCGAGTTTTCCAGCAGGTTGCCGAACAGCTGCTGCAGCCGTTCAGCGTCGGCGAAGAGGGGCACCCCGGCGTCCCTCGGGAGCTCGAAATGCAGGGCGATCTCCTTGCGGGAAAAATCCGCCTTGAGCGGCTCGATGGCCTGGTCGAGCAGGTCGGACAGCTGCAGCTCGGTTTTGCGGTAGGTCAGGGCGCCGACGTCGGAGAGGGCGAGCTGGTAGAGGTCATCGACCAGGCGCCCCAGGCGCAGCGCCTCGCTGTGCAGCGAGCCGATGGCCTGCGGGGTGGGCTGGCGCACGCCGTCCTGCAGGGCTTCGATTTCGCCGCGCAGCACCGACAGCGGGGTGCGCAGTTCGTGGGAGATGTCGGCCACCCACTGGCGGCGGGCCTGCTCGTTTTTCTCGAGGGCCAGGGCCAGCGAGTTGAAATCCAGGGCCAGCTGCCCGAGCTCGTCGGAGCGGGCGGCCGGCACCCGGGTGGAGAAATCGCCGGCCGCAAGCCGGCGGGTCGCCTGGGCCAGGCTGCGGATCGGCCGCACCATGCGGCTGGCCAAGGGGAGGGCGAGCAGCGCAGAAACCACCAGCATCAGCCCGGCAATCAGGAGCATGGCCCACTTCTGCTGTCGGACGAAGCGCAGCTGGTTGGCATCGGCCAGGTCCTTGCGGGGGACCAGGCCGAGGTAGCCGACCGTCTGCCGTTGATGCAGCAGCGGCCTGAAGGTGGCCGATGGGGGGATCTTGGCCGGGGCGAAGATGACCTGGCGACGGCTGTCCTGCAAAACGACCCGCCTTTCAAAGAGGTCGGGATTGGCGTTCTTGGGCTCCCGCCCTGCCCCGATGCCGCCTTCTTCGTGCCGGCGCTTCATCCGCCGTTCGAAACGCTCGATCTGCTCGGGGGAAAACTGCCGTTCCGGCAGGGTGCGGATCATCAGCCGAAACAGGTTGATCGGGTCGTTGTGCAAAAAATTCCAACTCAGCTGTTCGGCATAGGCTTGCTCCAGCTCGATGGCCAGCCGTTCGAGGCGTTCCTGTTCGAGGGTGTTGACGTATTGCAGAAAGCCCCGGTCGATGCTCCACTGCATGATCAGCAACATCCCCACCGCCACCAGTCCGGTGGCGGCCAGCAGGGCGATGAAGAGCCTGTGCTTGATTCCTGTTCTCATGCCGAACCCTTTCAGATAATTCATTTCTAGCACAGCTTTCCATCTCAATTCCACCGCAAGTCCGGCCAGGGCTCATCTTTCCTTATTTCTTTCACAATCCCTGCAAGATTGCCTGTTATTCCTGGTGTCAACAGAGGGTAACGGCTTTTTTGGCCAGGTTCGGGTTCAGGCTTCACCAAGGGAGGATATCATGAAAAACAGAACGCTGATCGCATCGCTGCTCATGGCCAGCCTGCTCGGCACCGTTCCGGGGATGGCGCTGGCCGATGGTCGCGGCCACTACAAGCCGTGGAAAGAAGACCGCCGTCATCACCGTGATTATGAGCATGTCCGGCACGGCAAGCATGAATACAGCTACCGTGGCGGCCGCTTCTATCGCCCCGGCCCGGCCGGGCTGATCGCGGTCAGCGCGCCGATCGGCGCGGTCGTCGCTGCGCTACCCATCGGGTTCGCCGCGGTGGTTTCTGGCGGCCACACCTATTTTCACGCCCAAGGGAGCTATTAACGGC
>NZ_JBFHGD010000212.1:0-5679 GCF_041583255.1 Trichloromonas sp.
GCAAGGACGTCTTTATGTTGTTGACGTACTTAGGGGGTGTGTCGAAATATTTTCCCCTGACGGTACTCACCTCGGCGGACTGGAATGCGGAGCAGGAGAGTTGAACCGCCCTTCCAATGTCACGGTCGACCAAAGTGGTCGGGTTTATGTGACCGATTCTCTTAATTTCAGGATAGTCGTGTTCGGTGCCGATCAGAAAGTTTTGGCCAGCTTTGGAGAAATTGGCGATGGTCCCGGTCATTTTGCCCGGCCGAGGGGGGTCGCTGTTGATTCCCAAGGCCACATTTATGTCTCCGATGCGGCATTTGACAATGTCCAGGTCTTTGATTTGACCGGAAACCTGCTGTTGTTTTTCGGTGGGTCCGGTAAGGGGCCAGGAAAGTTCAACCTTCCGGCCGGGCTTTTTTTCGACCGGGAGGGCCGGCTTTACGTGGCCGACACCTATAATCGTCGGGTGCAGATCTATGAATATCTGCCACAGTGATCGAGGTGGTATTTTTATTGCAAGATTTACCGGCTGTTGAGAATGGTTATTTCACTGATTCAACCAGGTGATCGCGAGACATCATGAAAAAACGAGTTGGTGTGGCCCTGCTGGCAGGGCTTTTAGCGCTGTGGGTTCCGTTGGCACAGGGCCGTCCGGTTTCTGATTCGCTTAATCCACACAATCTGTCATTCGGTGCAACCCACGGGCGCACCAAGGCGGATGTCGGTTCGGAATTCGGGTCCAAGGAGATCTGTATCTTCTGTCATACACCCCACAGTTCGTCGGCGCAGGGCCCGCTCTGGAATCGGTTGGACCCGGCCAATATGGGGTCCTTCCCGCTGTACAATTCAGCCTCGCTGAAAATCAAGGACATCCCCCAGGCCCAGTACAATACCACCGATTACCCTAACGGGGCGTCCAAGCTTTGTCTGTCCTGCCATGATGGCGTAACCGGGATCGGGACGCTGCTCGACCGGGCTATCACTATGAACAACGCCTCCATGCCGCTCGGCTTTGAAATCGACCTGACCCAGACCCACCCGGTTTCCTTTGTCTATGACAATGCGGTTCTGACGGCGATCCAGGGTGCCGGTAAGCCCGGCTATACCCTGCCGTCCCTGTCCATTGAGCTGCGCGACAGTCAGAGCCGGATCCAATGCACGACCTGTCACGATCCCCACGACGATCGTGATGAGTATGCGGGCGACGGCGTGCCGCCGTTCTGGCGCTATATTTCAGCGACCGCTGCCGATTCCTATAATGATGTCTGCAATACCTGTCATCCCGGTTCGGAGTTGACGACCTGGAGTATCGGTTCTGGTGACAACCATACCGGGACTTTTCCGCGATAATCCTCTTGGATGAAATGAGATGATTCGATGAAAGTTAGGCTGACTGGAAACAGATGGGTGCTGGCTTGCGCGCTGCTGATGATGGTGGGGGTGCTAGTCCCTTTCGAATCGGCCCTGGCTGTCGGGGGCGGACGGACCATGCTGCGCGGAGCGCACGGCGACCGCTCGGTGCTTCCCAAAACCTGCCGGGCCTGCCATCGCGGCATGTCCATGAAAATATCCGGGGAAGAGGCGGTTTGTCTCCAGTGCCACGGTGATTCCCAGGACCGCCAGACGATGATTTCGCAAGGTTATCTGCGTTCGACCATCGGTGGCGAACTGGCCGATATAGGCGATCAGTTGCGCAAGACGTACAGTCACCCGGTGCTCAGTGGGCAGGGGGTGCACCGGCAGCTTGAGGCGCTTCCGGAGGAGGTCAGCAACGCGGCCCGGCATTCCGAATGCGTCGATTGTCATGAGCCTCATGTGGTCGAGAAGGATCGGCCTTTTCGGGGGATTGGCGGGCGCCGGATCGGCAATTTCATGGCCGATATCGACAAGGAATACGAGCTCTGTTACAAATGTCACTCCTCAAGCGTTAATCTGCCGGCCAAGTCGACCAATAAACACGCCGAATTCAAGACAACCAATCCGTCGTTCCACCCGGTCGAGGGCGAAGGTCGCAGCCTTTACGTGATCAGCCTCAAGGAGCCCTACAACGAAAGAGAAGAAAAGCCGGGGGATGTTTCCGTCATTACCTGTGGCAGCTGTCACGGCAACGACGACCCGAATGGCCCGCGCGGGCCTCATGGCTCAAACTATGCCGGGTTGCTGGTGCGAAATTACGAAATGGAAGACCTGCGGCCGGAAAGTCCCTATGCCTATGCGCTCTGTTATGGCTGCCATGACCGGGCCAGCATTCTCGGCAATGAAAGTTTCCCCTATCATGCCCTGCACATCCTTGGCAATCCGGCGACCAATGAGCTGGGGACCTCCTGTTTTACCTGCCATGATGCCCACGGGAGCACCAAGTATCAGCATCTGATCCGCTTTGACGAAGACGTGGTCAGTCCCAACGAGGATGACAAGCTGGAATACAAGGCGACGGGGGTCGCATCAAGGCACGGCTCCTGCCTGCTCAATTGCCACGATGTTGAGCACAACCCGAAATCGTACTGACGATAGCTTTTGACAGTCAGCGAGCCGGACGGATATGCCCCGTCCGGCTCGCTGTTTTTTTGCCTTTTGCTTTCTAATTACAGGAGCCTGTGGTATTTTATCAGACTATGGCGAGCTACCTGTGTAAAATTGGAACCGCGGATGGCCGGGTCGTGGAACGGGAATTCGAAGCGGTCAGTCGGGACCTGCTCAAGGAAAGCCTTGAGGAGCAGGGGTTTCACGTTTTCTATGTCAAAAAAAAGGCGTTTCAGCTTTTTTCCCGCAAAGGCAGCTTCCGCACCCAGTTCAGCGGCCGTCGTTTCCTTTCGTTCAACCAGGAACTGCTGGTTCTGATCCGCTCGGGCTTGCCTATCCTGCAGGTTCTGGATACGATTATCGAGAGGGTCGAACCTGGGCAGATTCTTGATGTGCTGCGGGAGATTCGAGAAGACGTCAAGGGCGGCGGTGCCTTATCCGAAGCTTTCGGTAAATATCCCCGGTTTTTCCCGGCGCTCTATGTGGCTTCCGTTAAGGCCGGGGAGAAAACCGGGGATCTGCCGGTGACCCTGGCGCGTTTTATCCTCTATCAGAAGCGGGTCGAGGCACTCAAGGCCAAGGTCAAGGGGGCGGCCTTTTACCCGATTCTGCTGAGCATTGCGGTGATCGCAGTCGTTCTCTTTCTGATGCTGTTTGTGGTTCCCCGGTTCACCCAGATTTACGCCGATGCCAACGCTCAATTGCCGCTGATTACCCGGGTGCTGATCGGGGTTACCGAGAACCTGACGGCGAGTCTGCCGGTCGCCGTTCCACTGTTGATCGCCGGGGGAGTGGCGATTCGCATCTATGCCCGCACTGAGCGGGGCACTCTGCTGGTGGACAGGACCAAGCTCCTGTTGCCCTTTTTCGGTAAACTGTTCGGCGATTATGCTATTTCCAGCTTCTGCCGAACCTTTGCCACGACCCTTTCGAGCGGGATCCCGGTGGTTCAGGCCATGCAGATGGCTCGCGGCACCCTGAATAACCGTCTGCTCGAGAACCGCATGATGGACGCTATTCGGAAGGTGGAAGAAGGGATGCCCATTTCGTCTTCGCTGGAGCAGACCGGATTTTTTCCTGGCCTGGCTTTGCGAATGATCGGCGTGGGCGAGACGACCGGGGCTCTGGCCGACATGCTCAACGATGTCTCCGAGTATTACGAAGAGGAAGTCGAGCGTCTGCTGGATCGCCTTACGACGCTGGTTGAACCGATTATGATGATGAGCATGGGGCTGCTGATCGGTGGGATCATCGTGGCCATGTATGTCCCTATTTTTCAATTGGGCAGCACCGTTCGCTAATTGTAGCGGAGAATCGTCCTGATGAGTTTTGAGCGGAAAAAAATCGGTGAAATCCTGGTTTCCATGGGAGCCATCACGCCAGCTGAGATCAAGCTTGTGCTGGAGCGGATGAAGACCCTCGGAGAAAACTTCGGTTCCACCGGGGTCGCTGAAGGGTTCTTTTCCGCCGAAGCGCTGGTTCAGGCCCTGGCCCAGCAGTTTCACCTGGATTATATCGATCTGGAAGATTTCATCCCCGATCCCGAACTGCTGGCATCGTTGCCGCCCGGGATGGCGATGCGTTACCGTTTCCTGCCGATCCGCCGTGACAAAGATGAAATGGTGGTGGCGATCGCGGATCCCACCGATGTGGCAACCCGGGAGAGCCTCGAGCTGCTGCTGGACATGTCGCTTTCGCTGCGGGTGGCGGTTGAAAGCAAGATCGTCAAGATTCTCGAACGATCCGAGGGGACCAAGCATGTGCTGGACGAGGTCTCCGAAGATTTCAAAATGCAGTTGGTCAAGGAGACCGACAAGGGCGAAGAAGTCCTTTCCCTGGAAAAGCTCACCGCCGACACCAGCCCGATCATCCGGCTCATCGATTCGACCCTCTACGATGCCCTCAACAAGCGGGCCAGCGACATCCATATCGAGGCCGCCCTCGAAGGGGTGGTGATCAAGTACCGTATCGACGGGGTTCTGTATCGCGCCACCGAGCCGCTCGACAGCCGTTTCCAGGGGCCAATCATCTCCCTTATCAAGGTAATGAGCGAACTCGACATCTCCGAGCGGCGTATCCCCCAGGACGGTCGCTTCAAGGTGCGCATCGGCGGGCGTTCCATCGACTTTCGCGTATCGATCATGCCGAGCATCTTTGGCGAGGACGCCGTCATCCGTATCCTCGACAAGGAGACCATCGCGTCGGACCTCAAGGGCCTCACCCTCGAGGCTCTCGGCTTCGCCGAGCGCGAACTGGTCCGGTTCCGGCGCATGATCCGCGAACCTTACGGCATGGTGCTGGTCACCGGCCCGACCGGCAGCGGCAAAACCACCTCACTGTATGCGGCTCTGTCGGAAATTCACAACGAAGAAGAGAAAATCATCACCATCGAAGATCCCGTCGAATATCAGCTCAGGGGGATTGTTCAGATCCCGGTCAACGAGAAGAAGGGGCTGACATTTGCCCGCGGCCTGCGGTCGATTCTGCGCCATGACCCCGACAAGATCATGGTCGGCGAAATCCGTGATTCGGAAACCGCCCAGATCGCCGTGCAGTCGGCGTTGACCGGTCACCTGGTCTTTACCACGGTGCATGCCAACAACGTCTTTGACGTGCTGGGCCGGTTTCTGCACATGGGGATCGATGCCTACAATTTCGTTTCCTGTCTCAACTGTGTCATTGCCCAGCGGCTGGTGCGCAAAATCTGTCCCCATTGCAAACATGAGGTGCAGTATGACCAACAGACCCTGGAAGAGTCGGGGCTCGACTACGAAGAGTACCGCAACCATATCTTTTTCGAGGGGGCCGGCTGCAAGGAATGCAACGGCATGGGCTACCAGGGGCGCAGTGCGATTGTCGAGCTGCTCGATTTGAACGATGAAATGCGTGAACTGATCGTCGAAAAGGTGCCGATTTCCCAACTCAAGAAAGCGGCTGTAAAGTCCGGGACCCGGTTCCTCCGGGAATCGGCCCTCGAAAAAGTGCTGACCGGGATTTCCACGCTCAAGGAAATCAACCGGGTCACGTTTGTCGAAAAGGTGGAAGCAGGGTGATGCGTCGTAATTTTATCAGTCTGGATATTTGCGGCGGTGAGCTGCGCGCAGTGGCGCTGCGTCGGCAGGGGACGAAAACGGTTGTTCTGACCGGAGCCAAAACCTCGCCGTTGCC
>NZ_JBFHGD010000213.1:0-5562 GCF_041583255.1 Trichloromonas sp.
AACCACGCGGCCTCCCTGGCTCTGCTGGAAGGTTTTGGCCGGGAAGTCAGACCGATCGGCCCAGAAATCATCCGATCCATCATGGCGGAATTGTCTCTGTCTTCTTGAACCGAAAAAACGGAAGCCTACAATGGATCTCGCAGATATCCGTAAAAAAGCCAAGACCCAGAAAAAGAACGATGCCGATGTCGGTCGCGTAGCTCAAAAATCGGCCCCTTCGATCCAGGGCGTACCCGTAGCCGAGCATCCTCCCATGCCGCAGGCGGCTGGACCAACTGTAATGCCGGCCGCTCAAATACAATCATGCACGGATGCCATACAGGAACTGTTTGACTGCCCATTTCAGATTGATCTGGTCGAAGAGGGCAATCGTCATGATATCACCAGAAAGCAGCTCGAAGAAAAGTCCAATTCTCGGCAATGGTTGACTTTTTCACTGTGCAGCGAAGAGTACGCTATAGACATTGAATCAGTAAATGAGATAATTAAACCTCGTGAGGTTACAGATATTCCTCGGGTCCCCGGGTTTATGCTGGGGATAATCTCGTTGCGCGGCATCATCGTTCCCGTGTATGACCTTTCTTGCCGACTCGGACTTGGAGAAGTCGAGATAAGCCAGCTGTCACGGGTCATTGTCTGCCAACACGAAGATAAAATGATTGGCCTGCTGGTAGATAGCATCACTCAGGTGGTTAAGATTAATGAGAAAAAAATTGAGCCGCCGCCGGCGGTTCTGTCCGGTTTAAAACGGGAATTTGTATCAGGTATCGGTCGTTATCAGGGGCGGATGCTGATCCGGTTGAACTTGAAAAATGTTCTGAACCCAGAGCTTGCTTGACAAATGGAAAGGAGTGTACCAGTGAACAAGAAAAAAATCCTTATCGTCGAAGATGAGGAAAGCCTTCTTAAGCTGGAAAGTATCCTGCTGATTTCAAAAGGTTTTGAGGTTAAAGGGGTACCCAATGGCAAGGCGGCCTTGGAGTCTGTTGCCGAGGAACAGCCCGATCTGATCCTGCTGGACATCATGCTGCCGGAGATCGACGGCTTTGAGGTCTGTCGTCGGATAAAAAGCGATCCGGCCACCCGGCATATTCCCGTGATCATGCTGACGGCCAAGAAAAGCCGGGAAGACATGGTGCGCGGAGAGAAGGTCGGTGCCGACTGGTATATCACCAAGCCGTTCAAGTCAGCCATGGTCATTGAAACAATACAGCGATTCCTGGCCAAATGAGTCTGCTGGCATTGAACCGCCCAGATTCATCCGAAGCAGAAGGGCGCCAGGAGATCCAGTTCGCATGCATCAGGCTTGCCTCTGAGATGTATGCGCTGGATATCATGCGCATCAAGGAGATCATCCGGCCGCAGAAATTAACTTCTGTACCGAGAGCCCCAGCTTTTGTAGATGGCATGATTAATCTGCGGGGCACGGTCATACCGGTTGTCGACCTCAGAAAGCGCTTTGATCTGCCGGCCACCCCGATAGATCGAAAGACCAGGATAGTAATCTGCGCCATTTCTGAAAAATTTGTCGGGCTTATGGTCGATGAGGTGACAGAAGTGCGTCGTTATCTTCGTCACGAAGTGAGGCCCGCTCCCGAGTTTGTCAAAGGTAAGGGAGCCGAATTTTTTATGGCCGTCTGTCAGCGGGAAAGTGACCTGGTCATGTTGATCGATTTGGCAAAGATATTGTCTTCTGATGAAATCATTGATTTGAAAAAAATATCGCCTCAGGCTCTCGGGGGCGGCAACGGCTAGTCCGTTGCCTTAACAGGATTAGTCTGATGATGGTCGTTGCTTGTCACTTCTGCACTGTCATCAGGGGTCCTGTTCGGCAGGATGGTTCAAGCATGAATTTCAGGGGATGTTTGTGGATATTGAAGAATTACTGAAAAAAAGGCTGGAATCACACAAGGAAGAAGAACGTGTTCAGGCGGTCAGGGAGTTCGCAAGCTTCGGTTCAGATCTGATCATCTCTCTGCTTTACCAGGCGATGGGGGATTCCAGTTGGAGGGTTCGCAAGGAAGCCGCGGAAACCTTCCTTTCCCTTCCCCGCGCCGGAGAGTTGGCAGGTGACATCGTGGAACTGCTTCATTCCCAGGATAACGCCGGTCTTCGCAATATAGCGGTCGATATCCTTGTGCAACTGAACCGGCAGGCCGTGCCGGTGCTGCTGGAAGAGTTACAGTCTATTGACCACGATGTTCGCAAGTTCGTTCTCGATATCCTCGGTGACATCGGTGATACGGCAAGTACTGCCGCAATGATCGCTGCCATGTCGGATGATGACCGCAACGTAAGAGCTGCGGCAGCTGAAAATCTCGGAAAAATCGGTGCGGTCGATGCAGTTTCCGCTCTACTTGACGCCATGTCCGACGCCGATCTGTTGATGCGATTCACCATCCTTGAAGCTTTGGGCAAAATAGGTAAAGCCATCCCCATAGACAAAATCCTCCCCTACAAAGAAGACCCCCTGCTGCGCCAGGCGTTGTTTGAATGTATTGGCCGGGCGAATATCGAAGATGGGATCCCCTTGCTGGTCGAAGGCTTGAGCGATCGAATGCGCAATGTGCGCGAAGCTGCGGCCCTGTCGCTGGCGCCTCTGTCCCTGGCCCAACCGGAACGCGTGTCCGACTTGCTGCGCACGGATGACGCAACTGCGCCGGCTCTGACCGACTTGCTGCATGCCGGTAGCCTTGCCGTTGTCAGGGCAGCTCTCAAGCTGATTCCTTTGACGGCGAACCTCTGCAGCGCCCCACCTCTGCTGGCGATGCTGGACGACGAAGAGCTGCAACAGGAGGTGGCCAGCGCCCTGATTGCTCTGGGACGCCCTGCAATCGTATCGCTGCTCGACAAATGGTCTGCATCTGATCACCGCACCTGCGCCTACATAAGTTACCTTGCTGGCGAAACCGGCTGTACAGAAGCCGTGCCCGCGCTTCTTTCCGGACTGTCCTCCGAAGATCTGACATTGCGCATGTCCTGTGCCCAGGCTCTTGGCCGTCTCAACGAAGTTGCGGCTGTTCCCTGTCTCGTCGAAATGCTGCAGGGGGCCGCGCCGGAAACGATGACAGTAGCACAAAATTCGCTGATAGCGCTGGCCTCTGCCTGGCCGGATGAAATCGTTGCAGCACTGAGTCCGCTGGTCGAAGATGAAGATGCCGAAATCCGCGCCGCTGCCATTGGGGTGCTGGGACGAATAAATTACAAATCCATCGAAAACTTCCTGGATTTGGCGCTTAAAGATGAGTCATCCATGGTTCGTCGCGCCGCCGTCAATGCCCTCGGAAGCAATCCTGCGGATGAACATCTTGATGTACTGATGCTGGCATTGACCGATGAGGATTCCGAGGTGCGCCGTGGCGGCGCTGAAGCCTTGGGGACGATCAAGAAACCGCAGTCGGTGGACGCGCTCGCGTTGGCACTGTTCGATGAAGATTTGTGGGTACGCGCTACTGTTATCCGCAGTCTGGGCAAGATCAAGGCAAAACGTTCTGTCTCCCTGATCAAGGAGGCTCTCGGCGACCCGATCGGACTGGTTTGCATTGCTGCCCTGGAAGCGTTGGCTGAACTCGACCCCGAGGCGGCCTTTCCTCTGCTGATTGCCTCTCTCTATCACGATGATCAGGAGGTTGTCGATGCGGCGCTGCAGCAATTGGTCGCCACGGGACGGCGCGATTGGCTGGCATCGATGACCGACGTCCTGCTCAACCACGACCACTGGGAAGTCCGTCTGAACTATGCACGGGCCCTCGAATCGCTTGATTATCCCGGATATCTCCAGGTTATAGAGGACCGCCTGGTTGTCGAAGGCGAAGCCCTGGTTCGTCAGCAGCTCGAAGCGATGCTGAATAGCCACAAGAGTCAAGGGGGATTGGCTTAAATGCTTTTTCTTTCCCCCGACATAGCCATGAATGATGAGGATTTCCGTCAGATACGCGACCTCGTCTACCAGCATAGCGGTCTTCATTTCAATCAGGATTCGAAATACCTGCTTGAGCGCCGTTTGAGTAAACGGCTGCAGGCACTCCAATTGAAGAGCTATAAGGACTACTACTATTATCTTCGCTACAACAAGAACAAGGATCAGGAATTTACAGAGGTAATCAACACTCTGACCACCAATGAAACCTATTTTTTTCGGGAAGATTTTCAGCTGAAGACCTTTGCGAAAGAAATCCTTCCAGAACTGCGTGAAAAAAAAGAAAAAACGGGGGACAGGAAGATCCGCATCTGGAGTGCGGGGTGTTCGAGTGGGGAAGAACCTTACACGATCGCCATGCTGATGCTCGACATGCCGATGTTCAACGACTGGCAAATCGATATTATCGGCACAGATATCAGTCAGAGGGTCCTCCAGATTGCCCGCAAGGGGATCTATGGCCAGTCGTCTTTTCGATCCACGGATCCCTTATACCAAAAAAGATTTTTCACTGAAGTTGATGGGAAGTATCGCATTTGCGATCGGGTAAAAAATCTGGTCTCAATCAGTCACTTGAATCTTTTCGATCTGCCTAGGGTCGCCTTGTTGGGCAAGGTCGATATCATTTTCTGCCGCAACGTGATCATCTACTTTGATATGGCCGCCAAAAAGAAAGTCATCGAGAGCTTTCACGGCCGCCTGAAGCCAGAGGGTTTTTTGCTCCTCGGGCACTCCGAATCCCTGATGAACATTTCCAATGCCTTTGAATTGCGGCATTTCCAGCATGACATGGTTTACCAGCGACCGGCTCTCAGCCTGAGCGGGGAGGGCAAGCCATGACCAAAAAGACCAGGGTGCTGGTTGTCGACGATTCGGCATACAACAGGCGTACTATTATCAGGTTGCTGGAAACGATTCCTGGCGTTGAAGTTGTTGGCTATGCCTGCAACGGCGAGGAGGGGCTGCGCAAGTTTTTTGACCTTCAGCCAGACCTGGTTACTCTTGACTTGGAGATGCCGCGACTTGACGGTTTTGCCTTTCTGCGGATCGTCATGCAGAATCGTCCGACTCCGATAATTGTCGTCTCGGCCCGCGCGGATAACGACAGTGTATTCAAGGCCCTTGAATTTGGTGCGGTTGATTTCGTCGCCAAGCCTACCAGTAAAATATCCCCCGATTTAGCCAATATCAGAGATGACTTGGTTACGAAAGTCCTTGATGCCTCCAGTGCCGATATGGGTAAAATCATCAAGCGGGCTGCCGATAACAGCGGAGCAGATTCATCGGTCACACCGTTTGAAAATATTCTCAGGCGACGCGGCGGAAAACAGATCAACCAGGTTGTCATCGGCGCATCGACAGGCGGACCGCCGGCTCTGCAGGCCCTGCTTTCCGCGATTAATTCGCCACTGCCGATCGGGATCGCCATTTCACAGCACATGCCGCCGGTTTTCACCAAGGCGTTTGCCGAGCGCCTGAATAAGTTCTGTGCTCTTGAAGTCACGGAAGCCAAGTCCGGGGATCTCATGCAGCCAGGGCGGGTGCTGGTGTCCCCAGGTGGGAAGAATCTGTCCTTTCAATTGCGTGGCAATGGCGTTTCGGTTTTTGTCAGCGACCCCCCCGTCTCGCAGCGCTACACCCCC
>NZ_JBFHGD010000214.1:0-5530 GCF_041583255.1 Trichloromonas sp.
CGACTTTGTTCAGTAGAGTCTTGATCAGCATTGCTTTTCTTTTGTGGAATGGATTGTTTCTCGCAAAACCATCCTAATCCCACAGGGGGAAGCAATGCTCTAATTTTTCTGCCACCTACCCACAGATTCTGCGGAGGAGGCCAGAGTGGCAACCGAATCAAAAACGATCGCCGGGATGCCCAAATGCTTGCCCGCCTGCATCGGGCCGGTGAACTGTCTCCTGTTTTTGTACCTCTTGCCGAAGATGAAGCCATGCGGGACCTCACCCGATCAAGGGAGGACGCCAAGGCATCGGAGAAAAAAGCCAAGCAGCGCATTTTGGCTTTTCTTCTTCGGCACGGACACCGTTTCAGCGGGCGAACACCCTGGAGTCAGGCGCATATGCGCTGGATCGCGGGGATCAAAATGCCTCATCCGGCCCAGCAGATCACTCTTCAGGAATATGTCGGCGCGTTCACTGAATGCACCCGTCGCGTGGAGCGCCTTACGGAGCAGATCCAACAACTTTTGCCCCAATGGCGAATGTTTCAGGTAGCTAAAGCCTACCAATCCCTGCGAGGCGTCTCCTTGATCGTGGCAGCCACAACCGTTGCTGAGATTGGAGATCTGAAGCGCTTTGAGAGCCCCGTTGAACTGATGTCCTATCTCGGTCTGGTTCCTTCGGAGCACTCCAGTGGCGAGAAGACGAAACGGGGCTCCATCACTAAAACAGGCAATGGTCATGTGCGCCGGGTCCTGGTGGAAGCCTCCTGGGCCTACCGCCTTCCCGCCCGGGTCAGTCGGGAGTTGCGCAGACGACAAGAAGGTCTGTCGCAAGCGATTTGCGATATTTCCTGGAAAGCCCAGCTCCGGCTTTGTGCCCGCTACAAACGAATGCTGGCGAAGGGCAAATCCAAACAGGTGATCGTGACGGCCATAGCCCGAGAACTCTGTGCCTTTATGTGGGCAATAGCCCATGAAGTTGAAATTCCGGCCGCGGCATAACGAACCTCAAACTTAACCCTTTTAAAAACCGGCTGGAGAAAGCGTATCGAAGCAAACCCAACATTCCAGGGCAGTTACAGGGGCGCAACCGCGGTCAGGAGAACCCTCGAGGACACTATTGGATAAGGCCTTTGGCCGAACTCACGTTACTAGAGAGAGGCAGCTCCGCGACGAAGACAAGTCTGGCGGTACCCAACCCGCGAATATCAGTCTGATTAGCCGTCGCAACATAGGTTCCGCCTCTGAAAGTGCCCTGGAACATAACCGCAAAAAAACCGCTGAAAAACAGTTGGGCAGGGAACGTTTTTCCTCTTGACAACTGTCAGCCATATCAGTGTTCTATTGTTGAATAATTTATTTGCATTGCTTTCCGGTATTTATTATATTGTCGCGAGAAACAAGCTTTCGATTGTGTCTCAATAGTGGAACGGTGTTTTCTTTATTCTGGATGGGGTGGCCCGCCGACGGATGAACCGCTGGCGCCCGCTTGCCAGCCCTCAAACAAAGGAGATCGATCATGGTAACTTTTCTGACCGTTGTTGGCTGTCTTGCCGGTGGAACCCTGGCCATTCAGCTCATGGCCTGGATGACGGCGCCGAAAAAATAGACTTTGACGGGTCGCCTGTTCAGCGCAGTCGAAAGAAAAATCCCCGCGAGATTTCGCGGGGATTTTTTTTCTGTTAACGGGAAGGCGGTCAGCTTCGTGGATGGATGATCGACTGGAGTTCGTCGGAGGGCATGTCGATGGTCTCGCGTATGCGCAGCTCTTCGGCGCCCATGGCCTTGAAGATCCCTTCCACGGCCTGTTGGGTCACGTATTCCCCCAGGTCGGCTACCGGTTCGTCGAAGGTCGGTTCGCCGACCGGGCGGCTGACCGCTTTCTGCGCGCGAAAAGCGTCGAGCAGTTCGGTGTACTGCTGCAGGCCGTTGTCTTTGGTCAGGCTATCGAGAACGGCGGGGGCCAGTCTTTCGCGCAGCTGGCCGGCGGTTTTTTCTTTGAGTCGTTCGGTTGCGGCGGTGCCGCCCGCTTTGAGCAGCTCCTTCGCTTCGTCGACGGTGAGTTGGTTGAGGGCGGCTTCGAGGATCGGCCCGGCTCCGGGGACGGCGGTTTCGGCGGCCCGGTTCATCAGCACCACCAGGGGGTTGCTTTCGGGCTTGTAGGCGATATCGCGGGCGAGGTCGAGGGCGACGGTGAGTGGCGGCGGCAGCAGGATGCGCACCAGCGGGTTGTCGAGGTAGCCGCCGGGCTTGGCCAGGCCGTCGACCAGGGTGCGGATGCCGGTGCCCAGCGAGGCGACCAGCTGGGTGGCCAGGCGGGCGTGGATCTGCTCCTGGGCCAGGTGGGTGATGTTCTGTTGCAGGTTGGCAAAGGGATTGGCGCTGCACGACACGAGCAGCAGCACGGCCAGCAGGCTGGCGGCGAGGCGGTACATGGTCTGGGGCTCCTGAAAAAGGGGTTGATTGACTCATGAAGATGGGCAGGCAGGACCTGACATGAGCCAGCGGCATAGTATCAGGAGTCGCTGAAAAAAGGGAGCGGGATTTTGCCGGGCAAAATTAATTTTACCGGGCTTCTCCGGCCCGGCGCCGTATCGACCTGTTCGATTCACGTTTATTGTGCGCAGGGCGGGGTGGTGATAGAGTTGGGTTGAACACTAATCAGTGGCTCAGTCAGCCACCGCTATATCATTCCAGTGAATTTCTATGTGTTCAGTCGGTTTCGGCTAAAACCCTGGGGTTTCGCCCCCAGACGGCGACTTACTCTCTTTGCTTGCCCAAAGCGAGTAAGCAGAGAAAGGGCACCCCGCTCCTTGCCCTTCGGGTACCCTTCGCTACGCAGACGTTTTGAGGGCGGACAAAAACTCGCTTCGCTCAAACATTTGTCCGCCTGTTACTCAAAACGGCCACGCCGCTTCGGCCGCGTCACAGGGGCGGGGTGGGCAATGCCTGTCCTTGGGCTTTCCACAATCTTCCTGCTGTGCAGGTGTTTTGTGCCTTTTAGATCGGGATGCCTCCATGCAACAGGTTCCAGCCATCCGCCTGCGTTCCCTGAACGCCGCACCGGTCAACCCCGACGGTGACTTCGTCCTCTACTGGATGACGGCGTTTCGTCGGCCGTTTTTCAATTTTGCCCTGCAGTGGGCGGTACAGCGGGCGGTGGAGCTGCGCAAACCGCTGCTGATTCTCGAGGCGCTGCGCTGCGATTACCCCTTTGCCAGCGACCGCCTGCACCGCTTCGTGCTCGACGGCATGGCCGCCAACGAGCGGCATTTCGCCGGCCGGCCCTGTCTCTATTATCCCTATGTCGAAGACCATCGGGGCGAGGGGGCTGGGCTGCTGGCGGCGCTGGCCGGTTCGGCCTGCCTGGTGGTGGCCGACGACTCTCCGGCCTTTTTCCTCCCCCGCATGCTGCTCTCGGCCGCCGGCCGGGTGGAGGTGGCGCTGGAGGCGGTCGATGGCAACGGCATCCTGCCGCTGCGCGCCGCCGACCACGATTATCCCACCGCCTACGCCTTTCGCCGTTTTCTGCAGAAGGTGCTGCGCGGCCACCTGCTCGATGCCCCCCTGGCCGATCCACTCTCCGCGGTCAAGCTGCCCGGGCTCGAGGCGCTCCCGTCTGAAATCGCCGGGCGCTGGCCCCGTGCCGGCCGCGAGCTGCTGCAGGGGACGGCGGCGGCGCTGGCCGCGCTCCCGATCGATCACCGGGTGCCGGTGGTAGAGACCCGGGGCGGTTTTACGGCGGCGGGGGAGGCTCTCGAGCTCTTTGTCGAGGAGCGCCTGCCGCTCTACGCCGAGCGGCGCAGCGAACCGGAGCAGCGCGTTACCAGCGAGCTCTCCCCCTACCTCCATTTCGGCCATATCGGCAGTCACCAGGTGCTGGGGCAGGTCTGTGAAAAGGAAGGCTGGGATATCGGCCGGCTGTCGCCCGAGAGCCGGGGCAAGCGCAGCGGCTGGTGGGGCTTGAGCCCGTCGGCCGAGGCCTTTGCCGACCAGCTGGTCACCTGGCGCGAGCTGGGGTTCAACATGTGCGCCTTCCGCAGTGACTGCGACCGCTACTCGTCGCTGCCCGACTGGGCCCGGCAGACGCTGGGGCAGCACCGGGACGATTTTCGCCCCTATCGTTACGCGCTGGCAGATTTCGAGCAGGGGCGCACCCACGACCCGCTGTGGAACGCGGCGCAGGCCCAGCTGGTGCGCGAAGGGCGGATGCACAATTATCTGCGGATGCTGTGGGGGAAAAAGATTCTCGAGTGGAGCGAAAGCCCCGAGGCGGCCCTGCGGATCATGCTGGAGCTGAACGACCGTTACGCGCTGGACGGTCGCGATCCCAATTCGCTCAGCGGCATCTTCTGGTGCCTGGGGCGCTACGATCGGGCCTGGGGGCCGCAGCGGCCGATATTCGGCAAAATCCGCTACATGAGCTCGGAGAATACGGCCCGTAAATTTTCGCTGAAGGGTTTTCTTGCGGACTACGGGCCGGCCGGTTGAGCGTGAGGAAGCGCCGGTTGGCAGGTGTTGCCGGTTAGTTCATGCTGCGGGAAGAAGAGGGGGTCAGAATTTGATTTTGAGACCGACGCCGAGATTGCCAAGGGTATCCGACTCGTAATCCGGATCATCCAGGGGGTTGGTCTGGTTGCAGAGTAAAAAGATCGAAGCCGAGTCGCTGATGGCAAGGCCGCGTTCTTCGCTGAACAGGTTTGCTACCTGCTCCAGTACCTCGATGGGCGTTTCCGCCGGCTGCGGGGTGCCGTTGCCGGTGGCAATGGCGGTCTGGTTGAGTCGCAGCTGGTGGGGCTGGCCTGCGGCGCTTTGTGTAGCCAGCGCCAGCGGCAGCAGCAGGGTCAACAGCATTACCAGGATTTGAGTTGATCTTTTCATCGTGTCCTCCACTCTCCCCTTCGCGTACTCCTCTCTAGAGCAGCAACCATGCCTGCTTCGGCTTTTGTTCGGGTTATTATTTTCTTAGCCACCTTAATTCATTGAAATGGCTGGGCTATATTCACAAAATTAAAAATTATGCTGGGCCGGTGAGTTGCCACCTGCCGCTCGCAGTTGTGGCTTATCTGCAACAGGCTGTGACAGCTTTGGTCAGTTCTTCGCGAAGAAAGACGTAAGCAGGATAGTTTGGTTTTCAGGTCATGTCAGGCGGAGTTGGCCGCTGCATGTGATGCCTTTGATGATTTTGTCTGTTGCGAGGAGTTCTGATTGTAGAGCGTTTTTGCATGGATTTTGAACGGGCGGGTAAATCGAACGTGGCAGCAGTTAGACGCCAGGATTGGAAAACGCCGTTTTTAGTTGTTCAGATGAACTTTGGCAGCATATGGGGTCGGTTTTATTGAAGGTAGCAGGGCTGCGTTTACCAAGCTTCTGCTCCGGTGAGCTGAAGCTTCTTAACCCCATCATAATCGCAAAATTTGGCAATTGCACTGTTTCCCATTTGGGGCTTCTTCCCCCATATCGCAGGTATTGCTACCGGGACAAAGGTAGAGAGGTCAACAGAGAGCCCGAAGTTCATACAAGGCACGTACTCATCCGTTTTGCCGAC
>NZ_JBFHGD010000215.1:0-5505 GCF_041583255.1 Trichloromonas sp.
GTATGGGTCGACAAGAGTGACCTCTCCGGTTATCCAACTCCTCCCGGGACCCGGTATATTCTCGGCAAGATCTTTCCCGAGCTGGGCTGGGGCGACCAGGCCCCGCCGCAGCGCGTTCCGGCCGACGAACTCCCCGGCGAAAAGCAGCTCCCCCAGATCTGCACCTTCGAGAACGGCTGACAACCCGCATGTTCAGCATCGTCGAAAAACAGCTCAACATCGATTTTCTGCGCGGTCATCACCTGCACTGCATGGTCTGCCAGATCCCCAGCCGGCTCGGCATGAAGGACTGGGCCTGCCGGCTGGTCAATCCGCAGCAGAGCTGGAAGCAGATCCGCAGCATCCTGCAGCTGATCGCCGAGGGTAAGGGCAACCTGAAGAAGTGCCACTTCCTGATCTTTCCGGAAGCGGCCATGCCGGCAGCCCACCTGGAAGAAACCCTGCGGATCATCGACGGGCAATTTCGTCCCAACTCAATCGTCATGTTCGGTGTCGAACACATCCGGCTCGCCGACTACCGCGACCTGCTGCTCCAGTTCCGTGCCGACAACCCCGAGGCGCTGGCATCGGTGTCCGAGGATCTCGATGCCGGGGACATCGAGGAGATCCCGGCCAACGTCAGCGTCACCGCGGTCAAGGAGGCGGATGGGCGGTTGCGGGTCTTTCTGCAGGCCAAGAGCCACCCCTTCGTCGGCGAGGAGCACCTCGACTCCCAGCATGACCTCTATCGCGGCAAAGTCTTCCCCCTGTTCCGCTGCCAGCCGGCCTGCTTCAACTTCATGTCGCTGATCTGCCTCGACTACGTTTACCGGGACACCTACCAGTCGAACATCAGCGTCATCATCGATCGGGCCAACGAGCTCTTTTTTCAGACCCGGCAGCGCCTCGACCTGCTGGCCGTGCTGGAGTGCAACCCCAAACCCGAGCACCGCGCCTTTCGCGATGTGGTCAACGGCTTTTACGGCGAATACCTGGCCTACACCCCGGGGGTGCGGGATACGGTCACGATCTTCTGCAACACCTCGGAAGAAACCACGGGGCTGCCCGGCAGCGACCACTTTACCTTCGGCCATTCCTCGGTTATCATCCACAAAAGCCACAAGATCGGCCCGGTGGAGAATTCCGAGTTCGTCAGCGATGATTTCGACGGGCTGCCGGTCTGCCGGCTGCGCTTCGGCACGGCAGCCAGGCTCTATTATTTCAACCTCCCCCTGTTTCACGAGCTCGACCCGCGCACTACCCGGGTGCCGCTGAAAATACACGGCATCTTCCAACCCGAACAGGGGCAGTGGCAGCGGGTCGAAGAGCACGGGACGGAGTAATCAAAAAAGCGTATAATCGGCCTCTCGAGCGGATGCAATGGCGGGCGAGAGACCGCCTTTGCCTACAGTAATTTCAACAACCCTTGACCGATAGCAGATAAGAACGGAGACCCGCATGTCACAAAACCAGCTCTGGGGCGGCCGCTTCACCCAGCCGACCGACAAGTTCGTTGAAGAATTCACCGCTTCGATCGATTTCGACAAGCGGATGTACCGCTACGACATCCAGGGGTCCATCGCCCACGCGAAGATGCTGGCCAAGCAGGGGATCATCAGCAAGGACGAGGCCCAGCAGATCATGGCCGGACTCGAGTCGATCCTGGCCGACATCGAGAAGGGGAATTTCGAGTTCAAGGTCAGCCTCGAAGACATTCACATGAACATCGAGGCCCGGCTCATCGAGCGCATCGGACCGGTCGGCGGCAAGCTGCACACCGCCCGCTCGCGTAACGACCAGGTCGCCCTCGACGTGCGCCTCTACCTGCGCGACGAGCTGAAAGAGATCCTGGTGTACCTCGACAAGCTGCAGGAGTCGCTGCTGAGCCAGGCCGAGGGGAATCTCGGCGTCATCATGCCCGGCTACACCCACCTGCAGACCGCCCAGCCGATCCTCTACGCCCACCACATGCTGGCTTACTACGAGATGACCAAGCGCGACGCCGGACGCATGGCCGACGTGCTCAAGCGGATGAACGTGCTGCCGCTGGGAGCCGGGGCGCTGGCCGGCACCACCTTCCCCATCGACCGTGAATTCGTCGCCGAGCAACTCGGCTTCGACGGGGTGACCCGCAACAGCCTCGACTCGGTTTCCGACCGCGACTTCGCCCTCGAGTTCTGCGCCGCCAGCTCGATCCTGATGATGCACCTGTCGCGCCTCTCCGAAGAGCTGATCCTCTGGTCCTCCGCCGACTTCGCCTTCATCGAGCTGACCGACGCCTTCTGTACCGGCTCCTCGATCATGCCGCAGAAGAAGAACCCCGACGTTCCCGAACTGGTGCGCGACAAGACCGGCCGGGTCTACGGCAACCTGATCTCCCTGCTGACCCTGATGAAGTCGCTGCCGCTGGCCTATAACAAGGACATGCAGGAGGACAAGGAGCCGCTGTTCGATTCCATCGACACGGTCAAGGGATCGCTTAAAATCTTCGCCGACATGATCGCCCTGATGAAGGTGCGCGCCGAAAACATGAGGGTCGCCGCCGCTCGAGGTTTCTCCACCGCCACCGATGTTGCCGACTACTGCGTGCGCAAGGGACTCCCCTTCCGCAACGCCCACGAGGTGGTCGGCAAGACGGTGCGCTACTGCATCGAGAACAGCAAGGACATCCCCGATCTCAGCATCGCGGAGTTTCGCCAGTTCTCCGAACTGATCGACGAAGACATTTACGACTTCGTCACCCTCGAAGCCTCGGTCAACGCCCGCCGCGCCACCGGCGGCACCGCGCGCGAGGCAGTGGAGCGGGAAATCGCCAGGGCCAGGGCAGAGCGAAAAGCGTAGCCGCCCCCTATCGGCACCATTCATTCGGAAAGCAAGGAACCCATGAAACCAGCCGCAACCATCTATCGCCTGCTCCCCCTGCTTGCCTGCCTGCTGCTAGCCCTCGGCGGCTGCGGCAAGAAGGGCCCGGTCAAGCCCCTGGCACAGCCTCTGCCTGCCGCGCCGGAAAAACTGGCAGCCCTGCAGCAAGGAAACCTCATGCAGCTGGACTGGGAGATCCCCGTCAGCAACCAGGACGGTTCGCCGCTCACCAACCTGCAGGGATTCAACATCCTCAAGATGCGCTACGACATTGCAGACGACTGCCCCGAGTGCCGCGACAGCTCAACCCTGCTGCGCCAGATCGACCTGGAATTCCTTAAAAACGCCGAACGCAAGGGGAACCGCCTGACCTTCTGGGACAACGACCTTGAACCGGGTTACGGCTACCAGTACAAGGTGGTTGCCTACACCCGGCGTAACCGCGACGGCGCCCCGGCCACCATCCGCCGGCCGTTCCTGACGCCGGCCGCCGCGCCGGCCGGCCTGCAGGCAAGTGCACACGACCGCATGGTGCGTCTTGAATGGCAACCGGCCGCCGCCCCCGCTGACGGGGAGCTTCTCGGCTACAACCTGTACCGCCGCAGCAGCGGAGAAATCTTGTCGTCACTGCCAGTAAACGATGCGTTGCTGACCGTTACCTCCTTCGAAGACTTCGGCCTGCAGAACGGTATCCGCTACAGCTACACCCTGCGCACCGTCCTCCACAGGGGAAACACACGCCTTGAAAGTACCGCCTCGTCCGCCGTCGTAGCCACGCCGAAAGCGGGTCAGTGAGGTCGTCAAACGAACTTTGACTTTGCCAGGCAGGTATGCTACCAATACGTTTTTTCAGCGTTTACACTTAATTTCCGGCGGAAAATCATGAATTCCCGCCGGACGAATTTTCGGGGATTGCACCATCTTTTCATTTTTCATTCTGGAGGAAAACCATGTTTAAAGGTTCCATGGTCGCCATCATCACCCCCTTCACTACCCAAGGCCTGGTTGATGAAGAAAAATACCGCCAGCTGATCGAGTTTCAGATCGCCAGCGGCACCGACGTCATCGTCCCCTGCGGGACTACGGGCGAATCGGCTACCCTCGATTACGAGGAGCACGACCGCGTTATTAAAATCTGTATCGAGCAGGTGGCCAAGCGGGTTCCGGTCATCGCCGGCACCGGCTCCAACAGCACCGCCGAAGCCATCGCCCTCTCTCAGCATGCCAAAGAAATGGGCGCCGACGGCGTCCTGCTGGTCTCCCCCTACTACAACAAACCGACGCAGGAAGGGCTGTACCAGCACTATAAAAAAATCGCCGAAACCGTTGCCCTGCCTCAGGTGCTTTACAACGTCCCCAGCCGCACCGGCATGAACATGGAAGCCAAAACCACCATCCGCCTGGCCGAATTCGCCAACGTGGTGGCGATCAAGGAAGCCTCGGGCAACATCACCCAGTCCGGCGAAATTCTCGCCGCTGCCGGCGACAAGATCGACGTCCTCTCCGGCGACGATTTTCTCACCCTGCCGCTGATGGCCTGCGGTGCCAAAGGGGTGATTTCGGTCACCGCCAACATCATGCCGAAGGAAGTTAAAGCGATGGTCACCGCCATCCAGGAGGGCCGCTGGGACGACGCTCGCAAGATGCACCTGAGCATGCTCGAGATCCACAACGCCATGTTCATCGAATCCAACCCGGTGCCGGTGAAAACCGCAGCCAGCCTGATGGGCAAGTGCGGCGCCGACGTCCGCCTGCCGTTGGTCGACATGCAGCCGGCTACCCTCGAAAAGCTCAAGGGCGTGCTCAAGAGCTACAAGCTGATTTAATTCGTCGGGGCGCGGCAAGCAGCGCCCCGACACCGGACAATGAAGGATTCCATATGACCAAGATTGCCGTTACCGGCGCCGCCGGACGGATGGGCGGACGCATCATCGCCGCCATCAAAGAAGCCGCCGGGATAAAACTGGCCGGCGCCTGCGAACGTCCCGGGCACGACATGATCGGGCAGGATGCCGGGCTTATTGCCGGCTGCGGCGAGAGCGGCGTGAGGATCTGCGGCGACCTGGCCGAAGCCTTGAAAGATGCCGACGTATTGATCGACTTCACCTTTCCTGAAGTTACCCTGGCCAACATGGCTGTCTGTGCCGCAATGGGCAAAATGATTGTCATCGGCTCGACCGGATTCACCCCCGAACAGCGCAAGCAGGCCGAAGTATTTTCCGCCCGCATCCCCGTGGTGCTCGCCCCCAACATGAGCGTCGGCGTCAACGCCTGCTTCAAACTGCTCAAGGAAGCGGCTCAGATTCTCGGCGACGGCTTCGATGTCGAGATTGTCGAACTGCACCACAACAAGAAAAAGGACTCCCCGTCCGGCACCGCCGTGCGCATGGGCGAAGTGGTGGCCGACGCTTTAGGGCGCGACTACAACCAGGTCGCCAACTTTCACCGCGAAGGGATGTGCGGCGAACGCACTAAAGAAGAGATCGGCATGCAGACCGTCCGCGGCGGCGACATCGTCGGCGAGCACACCGTCTACTTTATCGGCATGGGCGAGCGCATCGAAATCTCCCACCGCGCCATGAGCCGCGACATGTTCGCCCGCGGCGCCGTCCGTGCCGCAGGCTGGCTGGCCGGCAAACAGGCCGGCATGTACGACATGCAGGA
>NZ_JBFHGD010000216.1:0-5492 GCF_041583255.1 Trichloromonas sp.
CCTTCGGCCACCATCAGCACCCAGGCGTCGGCAATCCCCTCGTCGATGATCACCTCCGGCACCAGCCTTTTCTGGTCGACCAGCAGCACCCTGGCCGCAAACATTTCAGCGATCCGGCGGATCGCCGGACCGTGGATATCGATCATATCCGCCGTGCGCCGGGTATTGCTGGTGTCGATAAAGACCGCCACCTTGGCGCAATGGAACTTCTCGTAGTCAACCAACGCCTGTGCCTGGATCATTGCCTCATCCTCCGAAGAGCCTCTGCTGCCTGTCGCTACCTGCGAGATACCATACTAACGCGATATTTTGAGGCTGCAACCGTCGGCAATGATTTTGCGGTTACCGGTAACGCCAGGCGGGACGGGTGTCCCAGTAGGGATTGTATCCCGGCCAGAAGGGGTCACGGCTCCAGTAGGGGTCATAGTAGGGAGCCCAGGGATAACCGGGATAATAATAGGACGGGTGGCCATAGACCCGGGCCGGCGACTGCCAGAGATGGAGTTCGCCGATAGAAAAAACCGGGTAATGATAATCGACCCCCTTGAGCGGCCGCACCTCCTCGCCGACAACCCGGCCGGTCATGGTGACGTGCAGGCCGGGCTTGAAGAGCTCCGGGTCGAGAAAACTCTCGGTGCGGGCGATGAAGCGCCCACCGGTCTCGTCAGCCTCCAGCGGCTTGCCCCAGCGGTCGAGAGTAAAAAGAACCACCTCGAGGTCGGTCCCTTCGCGGTTCACCTGGGTCTCCACCAGCAAACCGCCCAGCAGCATGGTTTTCCCCTGGTAGGCCGCGGGATCCTGCTTGACCCGAGCGTAATCGATCAGCGGGTCGACCGCGACCATCGCCTCGTTGGAAATAACGTGGCTGCAGCCGCTGAAAAACACGGCACTGAGCAAAACCACCAGAAAAGACGTCCTGTTCATGACCACCTCCTCTTCATGTGCTGCCTGTGCTGTTTCCAGTCTATCCTGTCACGCCATCGAGTCAAACCGGTCACGAAATAACGCAGGGGAATTCAGCCCCCTCCGGTCGATCCGGCAAAGGAGTTGATCCGCCGAATGAGGGCCTTGAGCAACCCGTAACTGCGGTGGTTGAATTCGAGTGCCAGTCGGGGCAGGCCGAGCAGGTCGGGTTGATCGGCCTCTTCGGGCAACGGGCCGCAGAGTTTCATCCGGGTGCCGTCGGCGATGATTTCGTTGAACTCGCTCTGCAGAATTTCGACCTGCTCGTCGGTCAGCGTCCGGTTGAGACGGATCACCAGGGTATCCCGGACAAACCGGCTGGAGTGATAGACCTTGTAGAAATCGTCGATCATCTGCACCGCCTCGGCGGGGTCGCGGGTGATCGAGAAGAGGCTGAAATCCTCACCGGAGATCAGGCCTTTTTTGAGCAGGGTCTTCTTGGTGAAGTCAAACCAGTTTTCCCAGTAATCCCCCTTGTCGTCGTCGATGAGAATCAGCGGCACCGGGGGATTTTTGCCGGTCTGCATCAGCGTCAGCGCTTCCATCGCTTCATCGAGGGTACCGAAACCGCCGGGGAACAGGGCCAGGGCGTCGGCTTCCTTGAGAAACGCCACCTTGCGGTTGAAGAAGTATTTATAGGTGATGACGTTCTTGGCCTTTTCCATCACCGGGTTGGTTTCCTGCTCAAAGGGAAGCCGGATGTTGACGGCAAAGGAGTTCTCGGCCCCGGCCCCCTCGTTGCCGGCCTGCATGATCCCGCCGCCGCCGCCGGTAATCGCCATATAGCCGCGCTCGGCCAGCATCCGCGAAAAGGTGACGCATTTCTGATAGATCGGCTCGGTGGGCTCGGTGCGGGCCGAGCCGAAAATGGTGACCTTTTTCCGGTCCCGGTACGGGCCGAAGACCTTGTTGGTGTAGCGCATTTCCTTCATGGTGGTGCGCATCAGCTTGAGATCGGCCAGGTAGTCATTCTCCTGGCCCGCCTTGAGGGCGCTGATGATCATTTCACGAATCATCTCCGGATGATGAACGCCCGCCTTGTTCATGAGAGAATCGATCAACTCGTCCAGCTCTTTATTGGTTCGTGAGAACCTTAATTGCATCGGCATCCATCTCCTTGAAATAACTGCGCCGTCGTTTTACGGCGCGGATTAACATTGTAACACAAACACTGTTACAGCCGATCAAGAAAAGGCCGCTCACCCAGGCGCTCGGCGCGGATCAGCAGGCCGCGCAGGCTCGAGCCGGCGTAGCGGCGATCGAAGGCTTCATAGAGCTGACGCAGCCGGCGCTCCTGCAGGTAAAAAGCCGCCCGGCTCGCCTCGTCCAGGGCATCTTCCACCGCCTCGCAGTTGAAGGTGACGCAGTTGAAAGGGCGCCTTTCAACATCGAGGCAGCAGCCGGCAGCCGTGAGGAACGGGCAGGTGGCGGCAAAATCCGGTTCCGGCGGCTCAGTCCCCGTCAGCAGAAAGCCGAGCAGATTAACCAGGGTCAGGTGGTTGCGGCCCTTTTCGCAGCAGGCCCCATTGCAGGCGAGGCAGCGACTGGCGCCGTCGGCCTGCTCGAAAAAACCATGGATCTGCCGCTGCAGCTGCTGAACCTGCCGCAGATGCTCGGCCAGCCAGCTCCGTTCGTCGTCGGGCAATTGCCGCAGCTCTTCCTTAATCCGGGCCAGGCTCTTCCGCCACAGATCAAAATTTTCATCAATCGACTTTGTCATGTTACACCAGTTAAAAAACCAGCGGCACAGCCTCGGGGACTGTGCCGCTGAAAAAGAGATGGCCGGAGACGCCCGTAAGCCGGGTCCTGTTCCCCGCCGAAGTTACCCGTGGCGGGGTGATGATCATTCCTCTAGGAGCGCCGTTGCCGACGCCCTCAAGCAGCCAACCCGGGAGCTTCGGACGGGCCGTCCTCAAGCGCTCCCCTATTTGGCCTTGCTCCGGATGGGGTTTACCTAGCTTCCGACGTCACCGCCGAAACTGGTGAGCTCTTACCTCACCCTTTCACCCTTACCCGCATCGCCCGAAGACGCTGCAGGCGGTCTCCTCTCTGTGGCACTGTCCCTGGGGTCGCCCCCGGTCCCCGTTAGGGACCATCCTGCCCTGCGGAGCCCGGACTTTCCTCCCGCCCCTTGCGGGGCCGGCGATCACCTGGAGGTCTCCGACCATCCTTTAGCTGTAATCCTGCGTTAATAGCCTGCCAGCCGGCTCAGACCGCCGGCAGCACGAACAACAGGCGATTGCAGTGCGGGCAGCTCTGGATCTCCTGGATGGTGTACAGGCTGTTGAACAGCTGCGGCGGCAGCTGCATGTTGCAGCCGCTGCAGTTGCCGTTGCGGGCCTCGACCATCGCCATGCCGCCACGGCGTTCGAACAGCAGCTGGTAGCGCTTGCGCAGCGGCAAGGGCAGTTGCTCGAAGAGCCCGTCGCGATAGCCGATCTTGCCGGCAGACTCCTCGTCGTAGCCGGCCAGCACCGAGCCGATTTCGGCAAGACGCCCGGAAACCTTTTCGGTGAGTGCCGCCAGTTCGCCTTCTTTTTCTTCCCGGTCGCGGCTGAGCCCCTCGATTTCGCCGTTCTTGGCCGAGATACGGTCCTGCAGATCCTTGTTCAGCTTCTTGGCGGTATCAATTTCCTTGAGTACGGCCACGTACTCCTTCTGGGTCTTGATCGCCGACAGCCGCCCTTCAGCCTTGGCCACGTTGTCTTCTTCCTGGCTCAGAGCCGCCGCCAGTTCCTTGCGCTCGGACTGCAGGTTTTCCACCTCGGCCGTCAGGCTGTCGACCATTTCCTGCACCTTGTCCATCTCCGCGCCGAGCTCGGCCCGTTCTTTTTCCAGCGCCTTGCGGCTGCCTGCAATCCGATGGAGATCCTGATCGATACCCTGTAGTTCCTTGAGCAGCTCTACCTTTTCTTGCACCTTGCGTCCTCCCGTGTTCGACCCTCTCGGATCGTCTGTTCTGGCTATAAAAAAAGGGAATCAGACCATCCTGAATGGATCTGTTTCCCCTTCTGCTTCGATTACGGTGATGTTCATGTTGCGGGTTTCTGCTTCGGCTTTCAGGCGGGAAGCCAGTTCTCCCACCATCAACCGTTCGGTGGCGAAATGACCGGCATCGATCAGCGCCATCCCCAGGGATTCGGCCGCCCGGGCTTCATGGTATTTCACGTCGCCGGTAACCAGCACGTCGGCCCCCTGGCGAGCCGCTTCACGCAGCAGGGAAGCGCCGCTCCCCCCGCACAACGCGACCTTGGCCACCCGCTGCGCAGGGTCGCCGACCAGTCGCAGGGCCGGCGTATCGAGGGCCTGCTTGACCTGACCGGCAAAGGCGTCAAGGGAAAGCGGAGCGGCCAGCCGACCGATCCGGCCGAGGCCGACAGCGGGGCGGCTGTTGGCCAGCGGGATCAGGTCGTAGGCGACTTCCTCGTAAGGATGGGCCTTGAGCATCTTTGCCACCACCCTGGTCAGCAGTTCTTTCGGCAGGACGGTTTCCAGGCGAACTTCCCTGGCCGCCTCGGCGACCCCTTCTCGGCCCAGAAAGGGCTCGGTTCCGGGACCGGCGCGGAAGGTGCCGAGGCCGGCAGCTTGAAAAGAGCACTGGTCATAACGGCCAATCTGACCGGCCCCCGCCTTGAACAATGCCTCGGCGACCCGGGCCTCGTAGCCGGCCGGGACAAAGACCACCAGCTTTAGCAGGCCCCCTTCCCCGCCGCCAGCCAGGGGCTGCGGATTGCTCACGCCAAGGCGGGCCGCCAGCCAGTCGTTGAGGCCGTCCGCGGCCCGGTCGAGATTGGTGTGGGCCGAAATGACCGCGATCCCCTCGCGCACGGCGCGAAACAGGATGCGACCGGTTTCATCGGCAGGAGTCAGGCTTTTGAAGGGGCGGAAAATCAGCGGATGATGGCTGACCAGGGCCTGGGCACCGGCGGCCTGGGCCGCATCGAGGGTCGCTTCGGTCGGATCAAGACAGACCATCAGGCGCTCCAGCGGCGCGGCCGGGTCGCCAGCCTGCAGTCCGACATTGTCCCAATCTTCGGCAAGAGCGGGGGGGTAGAGCTTGTGGATCAGACCGACCAGATCCTGTATGCGAACGATGCGTTCCGGCTTCATATTCGGCTGGGTGAGGTTGAAAAAAAAGAGTGCAACCTTGGTTTCGTTGCACTCCGTGAACTCAAAATTTCGGATATATGAAAATGAGTGTTCGACTCATCTGTCTCCTGCTGTGGTGGGCCCACCAGGATTCGAACCTGGGACCAACCGGTTATGAGCCGGTGGCTCTACCAACTGAGCTATAGGCCCAAAAAACGAAAATTCAGTTTAGGCTTTCATCTTTACCCTGTCAAGCGATTTCAGGTCTCGACGAAACTCTTGAGCCGCTTCGCCCGGCTCGGGTGCCGCAACTTGCGCAGCGCCTTGGCTTCGATCTGGCGAATCCGCTCGCGGGTGACGGCAAAGTCCTGGCCAACCTCTTCAAGGGTGTGGTCCGACTTCTCGCCGATGCCGAAACGCATGCGCAGAACCTTCTCTTC
>NZ_JBFHGD010000217.1:0-5484 GCF_041583255.1 Trichloromonas sp.
AAGGGGAAGCTCGTTAGGAGGGGTGCAAGAGTGGCTTATTTGGCTAGCCCGGAAAGCTAGTGTACCGGCAACGGTACCGTGGGTTCGAATCCCACCCCCTCCGCCAATGATAACAAGGGCCTGCACGCCATAAGCGTGCGGGCCCGTGTTTTTGTTGACGTGTTTGGGTTGTTTTCAAGGAAAATCCAGGTTGGTATAGGATGTGGTAAATGAACATTAGTGTTTGAAAATCTTCATTTTTATGCTTAGATGTTTCTATAAAAATATCGACGAGGAAGATGATGCGGGTTCGGGCAAAGCTTGCAACAGGTGAAATGGTTGAAGTTTTTCCAGAAAAGCTAGAAGCGCTGATTGCATCAAGTCGTGTTTGCTCCTTCGAGCGTAACGGCGGTTGGGTTGCCCTTGGCCGGGATCCGGTGCGTGGTCACCCCGGTGGCGTATATGAGGGGGAGGAGCGTCGCCAGTGCTGGGTGACCAGTCTCGATTGAGGCACGTCTGTATGTCTTCTGATTCAAGGTAACCATTGGGTATTGGTGATTGTCTGTTCTGCTGGTACTGCCTGTGTGTGGAGGAGGTCGATAATGATGATCCGGGTGGTTTACAAAAACGGAATTCACGATACAGTCGTTCCGGAATATCTCAACTTTTTGCTGGAATCCGATCGGATCAAAATGTTCAGGCGCAGCACGGGCTGGGTTCATGTGGGGGTCGATCCGATCCGAACCCAGAAGTCGCCATCCTATGGCGGCTCGGAAAGACGGACGGCATCTTCTTCTCCCAGCGATATCTTCACCGTTTCCCACTAACTCCCTTCGACAATTCAGGGTGAACATCCGCTGGTCCGCTGCCGGCGTTTTCCTGTTTTTTCAATCTGTTGACAACAGAAATAAAATCCTGTAAAAACCGCTGCACGATGGCTCTGCCCGCAGATGTTGCCGAATCGGCAGATGGTACGAAATCCCACCCAAAAATTCCTTTACAGGATACGCCGTGTTGTGTATCCTGCCCAATCTGCGGAGAGGTGACCGAGAGGCCGAAGGTGCACGATTGGAAATCGTGTGTACCGCAAGGTACCGGGGGTTCGAATCCCCCCCTCTCCGCCAGTATTAAAGCCACAAAGAGTCCCTTGGGGATTCGAAGCGGAGCGAGCGCTGCCGGTGGCAGAAAAGCGGACAGGATGTCCGCGTCAGCGAGCGCAGGGGAGCCGACGCAGGAGCAGGCAGGATGCCTGCGACGTAGTGGGCGAATCCCCCCCTCTCCGCCAGTATTAAAATCATTGGTAGCTTTCTGGTCATTGCCGACAGAAGTGACAGCCGGGTCCCGCGCAACGGATGGCCGCAAACTCCGTCAGGCCCGGAAGGGAGCAGCGGTAGTGGCATTTTCCGTGTGCCGCGGGGGTGCCTGGCTGTCACTTGTGCCGGCAATCCTTTTTGGTGTTGCCGATGGACTGAACCCTTTTCTCTGTTCGGAGATATTTGAGGCTCATGTCGTATCTGGTACTGGCCCGCAAGTGGCGCCCCCAGTCTTTTGAAGATCTGGTTGGTCAGGAACATGTCAGCCAGACCCTGGCCAACGCCATCCGGACCGGCCGGGTTCATCACGCCTTTTTGTTCACCGGCGCCCGCGGTGTGGGCAAGACCTCGGCGGCGCGGATTTTCGCCAAGGCCCTCAACTGCGAAACCGGCATCACCTCCACTCCCTGTAATGAATGCCCCTCCTGTCTGGAGATTACTGCCGGCCAGGGGATCGATGTTTTCGAGATCGACGGCGCCTCAAACACCGGCGTCGACGACGTTCGCGAATTGCGCGAGAATATCCGCTACCTGCCTTCCCGTTCCCGCTATAAGATTTTCATCATCGACGAAGTGCACATGCTTTCGATCAACGCCTTCAACGCGTTGCTGAAAACCCTCGAAGAACCGCCGGATCACGCCAAGTTCATCTTTGCCACCACCGAACCGCACAAGATCCCGGTGACCATCCTGTCACGCTGCCAGCGTTTCGATTTCCGCAAGATCGCCCTCCCCCGGGTTTCTGCCCGCTTAAGGGAGATCGTTGATGCCGAGCAGATCCGCATTTCTGACCGCTCGCTGGCCCTGGTGGCCCGACGAGGGGAGGGGAGCATGCGCGATTCCCTGTCGACCATGGATCAGGTGATCGCTTTTTGCGGCGAAGACGTGGCGGATGAAGATGTGCAGGGGCTGCTGGGGATGGTCGACCGCCGCCTGCTGCTCGATGTTGTCGAAGCGGTCCAGGAGCGGGACAGCCGGCGGGCTCTGGAGGCGGTTCGACGGGTGGACGATCTGGGGCATTCCTTTCGCCAGTTCTGCCAGGAACTGGTTGAGTTGTATCGCTCGGTCATTCTCTGCAAGGTGCTCGATGCGCCGGAGGAGGTTTTACAGGTCGTGGGCGACGAGTTGGCCGACCTGCAGCGGCTGGCCAAAAGTTCTGAGCTGGATGATCTGCAGCGGGCCCAGACGGTCTTGATGAAAGCGGAGGTCGAACTGGTCGGGGCGTCCTTCCCGCGGCTGACGGTGGAAATGGCTCTGGTGCGGCTGGCGAATCTGCCGCCGGCCCGGGACGTCGCCAGCCTGGTGCGCAAGCTCGAAGATCTCGAGCGGCGCCTGGCCGGCTCCGGCGGCCTGCCTGCGGCGGCGCCTGGCCGGTCATCCCGTCCGGCCCCGGTTGAGAGTGAGGCCTTTGTTCCGCCAAAAAAGCCTGAAGCCCCGGTACCCTCTGCGGTTGGCGGCGGAGGGTGGCAGGGGCTGGTAACCCAGGTCCGCAGCCGACGTCCGATGATTGGGTCACTGCTCGAGCACGGCAGCCTGCTCAAGCAGGAGCTGCCAGAACTGGAAATCGGCTTTCCCGCGGGGTCGTTTCACCTGGAGCAGGTCAAGGATGCTGAAACCTTTGCGGTTCTGGTCGAAATGGCCAGCGAGTTTTTCGCCCGGCCGGTGACCATCCGGATCGTGCCGATTGACGCCAAAAGCGGGCAGACTCCCCCTTCGCTGCTCGAAGAGCGCAAGGCGCAGGAGTCGGACCGTAAAAAGCGCCTGCGTGAGGATGCCCTGGCACATCCCATGGTGCAAAAAGCCGTTGCGGTTTTTGAAGGTGAAATCCGTGAAGTCCGCCCGATCGACAAGGGCTACGTATAACCCGGGCAGGGGCATCTAAGGGGCCCTGTCCTTTTCAACACTCACCGCCGCGGCGGTCCCATATAGGAGGAAGCAATGTCCAAAGGTCTGGGAAATATCATGAAACAGGCGCAGCAGATGCAGCAGAAAATGACGCGCCTGCAGGATGAACTGGCGGCACGGGAAGTCGATGCCTCTGCTGGCGGCGGCATGGTGACCGCCGTGGTCAACGGCCGGCAGCAGCTCCTTTCGCTGAAAATAGAGAAAAGCGTGGTTGATCCCGAAGATGTGGAGATGCTGCAGGACCTGGTGGTGGCAGCCGTCAACGAGGCGATCAAGAAAAGCCAGGACATGATGCAGGCCGAAATGGGCAAGATCACCGGTGGAATGAATATCCCCGGCCTGTTCTGATCCGGGCGCCAGAAAGTTGTCCGAATGTGCCGCCCTCAGCATCGCCTGACGGCGGCACAATTTTTATCCACAGCAAAAAAATACAGCAAGAATAAAAAAACTTGATCCGTATACGCCACGCGTGGTATTACATTTGTGTGGTCAGACCAATTTATTTTACTGTATCTAAAGCTTGTTGCAGAAAATTTTGGTACAGTTAAATAAATAAAACAGCATTTTAAATTCTTGGATATTAACGGAAAGACATGCTAGACTCCATTCCGTCGCTGACCCGGCTGATTGCCGAGCTCTCCAAATTCCCCGGTATCGGTCGGAAAAGCGCGGCTCGTCTGGCCTTTTTCATACTGCGCCAGTCAACCGCCGAGGCGGAGGCTCTGGCCGGAGCCATTCTTGATCTCAAGACCCGGGTCCGGTTCTGCTCCACCTGTTTTCACATTACCGAGAGTGACCCCTGTCCTCTCTGTACGGCCCCGGGACGTGATGACGCCATCCTCTGCGTGGTGGAAGAGCCGCAGGATCTTATTGCGATCGAGCGCAGCCATTCGTATCGCGGTCGTTACCATGTGCTGCACGGAGCGCTTTCGCCGCTCGACGGGGTGGGCCCGGAAGATTTGAAAATCGCCGAACTGCTGGCCCGGCTTAAGGGCGGGGTGGTTCAAGAGGTGCTGGTGGCCACCAACTTTTCGGTTGAGGGCGAAGCGACCGCCCTGTACCTGGCCCGGCTGATCCGTCCGCTCGGTGTCCGCGTAACCCGCCTTGCTTACGGGATTCCCATGGGCAGCGACCTGGAATACGTCGATGAGGCGACCGTGAACCGGGCCGTGGAAGGGCGCCGGGATCTCTGATAAACGTTGTTTTTTCGTCAGACTGACCTATACTGCTGTTTGCGTGTTTTAGCGTTGCGATTGGTGCGAGAAGTGATAAAGCGTCGGCCATGGCCGGCATCGACGGGTTTCTGAACAGTGGCGGCAGAGCTTGGTTCTGCCGCCCGAAACGTCTCATTTATGGGAAGTCATAAATAGAACAGAGGAGGAAGTTCATGTCGCGAGAAATGGTAAATATTGATGGCAATACCGCAGCGGCGCACGTTGCCCATGCCACCAACGAGGTTATCGCTATCTACCCGATCACCCCTTCATCCAACATGGGGGAGATCTCCGACGCCAAGAGCGCGGCCGGTGAAAAGAACATCTGGGGAACCATTCCCCGGGTCGTCGAGATGCAGTCCGAAGGCGGGGCCGCCGGCGCCGTTCACGGCGCCCTGCAAACCGGTGCCCTGACCACCACCTTTACCGCCTCCCAGGGCCTGCTGCTGATGATCCCCAACATGTTCAAGATCGCCGGGGAACTGACCAGCACCGTCTTCCATGTTTCGGCCCGCGCCATTGCCGCCCAGGGGCTGTCGATTTTCGGCGACCACTCGGACGTGATGTCCTGCCGCTCGACCGGCTGGGCCTTCCTCTGCTCCAACAACCCCCAGGAGGTCATGGACTTCGCGCTGATCGCCCAGGCCGCGACCCTCGAGTCCCGCATCCCCTTCCTGCACTTTTTCGACGGTTTCCGGACCTCCCACGAAGTGCAGAAGGTCGAAGCCCTGTCGATGGACGACATGAAGGCGATGGTCGACGACAAGCTGGTGCACGCCCACCGCGGGCGCTCCCTCTCCCCCGATCACCCGGTTCTGCGCGGTACCGCCCAGAATCCCGACGTCTACTTCCAGGGGCGTGAAACGGTCAATGCCTACTACGAAAAAGTTCCCGGCATCGTCCAGGCCCAGATGGACAAGTTCGCCAAGCTGACCGGTCGTCAGTATAACCTCTTCGATTACGTCGGGGCCCCCGACGCCGAGAAGGTCATCGTCATGATGGGCTCGGGCTGCGATACCGTCCACGAACTGGTCGATCACCTCAACGCCAAGGGTGAGAAGGTCGGCCTCGTC
>NZ_JBFHGD010000218.1:0-5457 GCF_041583255.1 Trichloromonas sp.
CCGGCAATATTCAGTTCGAGGCCACCCGCTACACCCCCTTCATCGCCCACCGCCAGGAGGATTGATGGAAAAGCCGGCAAGCCACAGCTATTACGACAGCCTCACCATCCCCTTGCCGATTGAAGAGGTCTTCGCCTTTTTCGCCGACGCCGGCAACCTTGACCGCATCACCCCGCCCGAGCTGCATTTTCGTATTCTGACTCCGCAGCCGATCGACATCCACCGGGGGACCCTGATCGACTACCGGCTGCGCCTGTTCGGCATCAGCTTCGACTGGCGCACCGAAATCACCCAATGGGAACCGCCGCACCGCTTTGTCGATGAGCAGCTCCGCGGGCCGTACCGCAGGTGGGTGCACAGCCATCGGTTCCATGAAGCCGACGGACAGACGACGGTCGAAGACGAAGTGCGCTACCAGCTGCCGCTGCGCCACCTCGGCGAACTGGCCGAGCCGATGGTTCGCGCCCAGCTGCAGAGGATTTTCAGCTACCGTAAAAAAATGATCTGTAGTATCCTCAGCCCTCAGTAAAAAACCCCGCACTTCGCGGGAAAACCCTGAACACCAAGGTGCCGACATGACCGAAGAAAAACCGGCCGATCACGAACTGAGCCACATCGACCCACAGGGCCTGCTGCGGCTGATGAGCCTGGTAGCGGTCATTTCCATAATCGTCATCATCACCGTCGCCAGCTTCGGCATCTACGAGGTATTTCAGCGACACATCATTCGCGGGGCGGAGGATGACGCCGTCAGCCTGAGCGAGCTGATCCTGGCCCACGAAAGGAAAAACCTCTCCGGGCCTGCGCAAAAGGACGCACTCTCCATCACGCCGCAGAACATCAGTCGCCTCGATCGCCGTTTCCGCTCTTTTCTGAAGCCCTTCAACATCGTCAAGATCAAGATCTACGACCGCGAGCGCCGGATCATTTACAGCACCGACCCTTCGATCATCGGCCATATCGACGACACCAACCCGCGGCTCGACAACGCCCTGGCGGGGCACAACGATTCGAAGCTGGAAAACAAGGAGTCGGTCATCGACCTGGCGGAAGAACAACAGATCGACGTGGACGTGGTGGAAACCTACGTTCCCATCCGCTCGGCCCAGGGGGACGTTATCGGCTGCTTCGAGATTTATGCCGATGTTACCCGCTATCGCGGCGAGATCAACGGGGGGGTGATCACCTCGGCGCTGCTGCTCACCCTGATCCTGGCCGCCGTCTGCGGCGCCTCGTACCTGGTGGTTCGCAAGGGGACCAACCAGCTGCGACTGGCCCAGGACAGGCTCCGGCACCTGGCCACCATCGACCCGCTCACCGGCGCCTTCAACCGGGGGGAAATCCTCTCCCGCGCCCGCAAAGAGACTTCCCGCCTGCGCCGCAGCGGCGAACAGACACCTTCGCGTTCCATCGCCCTGGTCATGCTCGACCTTGACCGCTTCAAGAACATCAACGACACGCTCGGCCACATCGCCGGCGACCTGGTATTGCGCCAGGTGACTCGCCGCATCAAGCTCGAGCTGCGCGACTACGATCTCTTCGGCCGCTACGGCGGCGAGGAATTCCTGGCGATATTGCCAGCAACGAACCTGTCCTCCGCTGTATCGGTGGCAGAGCGCATGCGCCGGGCCGTGGGCGACACCCCGTTAGACATCGAAGGGCAGAGCCTGCAGGTCACTGTCAGCCTGGGCGTTGCGGTCATCAGCGGTGAAGCTCTCGATCTGACCGGGGCCCTGAAAGAGGCCGATGAAGCCCTGTATCGGGCCAAAAATGCAGGGCGGAACCGGGTCTGCAGCGAAAAAGCTTAGAATAGGCGGGAAAGGACCGCCGGAACGGCGGTTTCGACGCGCAGGATGCGCTCGCCCAGCGAGATGGGAACAAAGCCGCACTCGGACAGCTTGTCGACTTCGTAAGGGATGAAGCCCCCTTCGGGGCCGATGGCCAGGGTAACCGGGCCGGAAAGACCACTGGGACAGGGCCCCGCGGCAACCGGGTGGGCCACCAGGCAGGTGGTGCCGGCACAGAGCTCCGGCAGCTCATCCTCGACCAGGGGCCTGAACCGGGGGCGCAGCAGCACTTCGGGCAGAACCGTGTCGCGGGCCTGCTCCAACCCCAGCACCAGCGGTTCCTGCAGATTATCCCCGGCCAGCACCCGGCTCTTCCAGAAACTTTTCTCGACCCGTGCTGAGTTCATCAGCACGATCCGCGCCACCCCCATCGACGTCGCCGCCAGCAGCACCCGTTTGAACACCGGCGGCCGCGGCAGCGCGAGCAGCAGGGTCACCGGCAGCTTAGGGGGCGGCTGCCGCTCAAGCACCACCTCCATCTCCAGCACGTCCTTGTCCAGCCGTGCGACCCGGCCGCGACCGATCATCCCCCCGCAAAGCCCGACGCACAACTCCTGACCGACTTCGGCCCGATGGACCTCCAGCACATGCTGCAGCCGTCGTCCGGTGAGTCGCACCAGGCCATCGTTAACGAAATCCTCTTCAAACAGAAGTATCAGGTTCATAACCCCCTCTTATCGCATTAATGGATCGATTCGTCAGCCATTTCTGCCCACCGGAACAACCGAGCAACATTAAACCATCGGCGCCGCTGCAATCAACTCAAACAAGGCAGATACGACAACAAACGCTGGAATTTTGCTACAAAAAGGATTTTGCAAGACGCCGACAGCATCCAAGCGCTGAACGGCGGGAACCGGATATTGATAGAATGGTCCTGGGGAAGTATTTACGAATCTTCTGATCTCCAATTCGAATGATCAACTCGAAAAGATCACCGTCGTTTCTAGCGTAAACTTGAGCCCCTGTCCTCGATGGGACAGGGGCTTCGTTTATTTCGGCCACCAAGCGGCATTTTTCCATTGCCTGGCTCTTCCCGTTCCAATCTCCCCGGTTGTCTCAGCTGTCCGCCAAGTTCATTCGACCATGTTTTCTGAGCAGGTAATGGGCCACGAACCACTCGTTGCCGCCGTTGAATCCGAACAGTTCGGCGCACGCCATGAAAAAGACCCGCCAGCGTCGGAACCAGATATCGGCGTCGGCTCCGTAGACCTTGTCGAAAATCGGCAGAATCTGCTCACGCCGTTCATCCTGGCGCCGCAACCAGTGTTCGCAGGTCTTCCGGTAGTGCAGACCATTGACCCGCCAGTGGTCCTGGACGATCAGGTTATTGTTGCAATAGAAGAGGAGATGGTCCGACGGCATGATGCCGCCGGTGAAGAAGTAGCGCCCCATCCAGTCGTCCGCGCCGTCGGTTTCGAAAAAGTAGGCCAGTTCCCGGTGGCAGAAGATGTGGACGAACAGCCGCCCGTCATCCTTCAGCCAGCCGGAGATGCGGCGGAGCAGTTCGGGGTAGTTGCGCATATGTTCGAACATTTCCACCGAAACGATCCGGTCGAAGGTCTCAGCGCTGGAAAACTCGTTCATGTCGGCGGTAATGACCCGAACGTTGGCGAATCCGCGCTCCCGACAGGCGGCTTCGATCAACTCGCGCTGGGGCGCCGAATTGGACACCGCGGTGATGCGGGCCCGGGGATAGTGCTCGGCCATCCACAGGGTCAGGGAACCCCACCCGCAGCCCAGCTCCAGGATATCCATGCCGTCGGCCACCGCCGCCCGCTGGCAGGTCAGCCGCAGCATGGCCTCTTCGGCGGCGGCCAGGTCGTCAACCCCGCCTGGAAAGAGGCAGCAGCTGTATTTGCGCCGCGGGCCCAGGACCTGGACAAAGAATTCCGGCGGCAATTCGTAGTGCTGGCGATTGGCGGCATCGACCGCCAACGCCAGGGGACCGTCCCGGAGGTGCTCCAGAAACGCCCGCTGCCGTTGCCGCCTCGCCTCGACGTCACCGCGCCCCTCGGCGGCCAGTCGCACCCGCAGCAGGTGCCGAATGCCCAAGCGGATAAGGGCATCGGGGAGCAGACCGCGCTCCATGGCCGACAGCAGAACGTTCATGGGGAGCTCCCGGCCTGACCGAATGCGCGCCTAATCTCTTCGATTCGGCGCCGATTCTTCCCCAGGTCGGAATAGCCCAGCCGGGAGGCCGACCTGACCGCTACCGCCTGCTGTTGACGATCGAGCAGAAATTCGCCGTCATCGACAAAGAAGGTGGTCGAGAATTCGACGCGAAGGTAATCGTCCGTCTGATCGATGATCATGGCGTCCTTTCGCTCCCGCAGTACCTGCACCAGGCGGGCGAAAGCCGCCTCTGCGTCACCGGAGAAGGAAAGCGGCGCGATCCGCTGGCCTTCGCTTTCGACCTGACTGGAAACGCAATTGGGGGATGCCGGGCAGGGAGCCAGCCGGCCATCCGTCACCCCCAGGTTGTTCGGCCTCTCGCCGGCACAGGCCGACAGCAATCCCAGGATACTCACTGCCAGCAACCAGCGGCACAGCCCCGTTTTCATGCTCGCTCCTTCCGATTCCCTTCTCTTCGCACGATTTGCTTTTAACTATAGCAAACCGGCGAAATCCCGCAGCGCACAGCCGTCCGGCCTGCGGTTGCGATCCCATCACCGGCTGCTAAACTTCCTTATAATCTTGAGGGTTACCTATGATCGCCTACCGGTGGTGGTGTTATGTTTTCTGTTTCATCCTCCTGACTCCAGGGGCCGCCGCCGGCCTGACGATTCAGGGGGTGACCTTTGCCGAGCAGATCCAGGTGGAAAGCACCCCCCTGCAGCTGCACAACGCGGCGCTGCTTCGCTACCTGCTGTTCATCAAGGCTTACGTGGCGGCCCTCTACCTGCCTGAGGGGGTTCCGGCGAGCCAAGCCCTCGACAACATACCCAAACGGCTGGAAATCAGCTACCTGGTTCCGATCCAGGGCAGCGACTTCGGCAAGGGGGCGGCGCCGGTGCTGGAGCGAAACCTGACGCCGCGGCAACTGGCTGGAATCCGCGAACGGGTGGAGCGGTTGAACGCCAGCTACCGCGACGTCAAGCCGGGAGACCGGTATTCCCTGACCTATCGCCCCGGCCAGGGGACGGAGCTGGCCCTGAACGGCAGTCCCCTGATCACCATCGAAGGAGAGGATTTCGCCGCGGCCTATTTCGGCATCTGGCTCGGCCGGGATCCCATCGACGAAAAACTCAAACGCGACCTGCTGGAGGGGAACTGACATGAAATCCCTGCTTAGCGCCATCTGCCTGGCCGTGCTGGCGGTGATGCTCTTCGTCACCCTCACCGCCTCGCTGCAACAGGATGTGTTCAGCGCCGGCCGCGAGCTCTGGCCCGACCCCTGGTTTCGGGCCACTTTGGCCGACGCCTACTTCGGTTTTCTCTTTTTCTGGCTCTGGGTGGCCTGGCGCGAGCGGGCCCCGGCCCGAGGCGCCCTGTGGTTCGTGCTCATCATGCTGCTGGGGAATTTCGCCATGGCAAGTTATGTGCTGCTGCAGCTGCGCCGCTGGCAGTCCGAGGAGGGGATTGAAAAGTTGCTGACGGGAAACCGGGC
>NZ_JBFHGD010000219.1:0-5357 GCF_041583255.1 Trichloromonas sp.
AATGAGCTTTGCTCTTCAGAATATCACTGCGACCTCCGAGTTCGTGACAATGACTGCACAGTGGAACAATGGAAGGTTTGACAGCTGCGGGTCAAAAATGTAACCTACGCGGGTTTGTTGCGTACGGATAACGAGAGCTCGAAAGCGAAAGGACAGGCAGATGTTTCCAGCAGCACAGGGCGATGTGGTCAAGCTTCATTACACCGGCAGACTGACCAGCGGAGAGGTTTTTGATGCCTCTCCAGCCGATCGGCCACTGCAGTTCGTGATTGGCAAAAAAGAGGTTATTCCTGGTTTTGAACAGGCCGTTGTAGGCATGGTCCGAGGCGAAAAAAAGACGGTAACCGTCGCCGCCGATCAGGCCTATGGCCAGATATTGCCCGAAAAAATAGAAGCGGTGGAGCGGAGCAGAATTCCCAAGGAGGTGGTGCTGAATATCGGGGGAAAACTCGAGGTCACTCAGCATGATGGCAGCCGGTTTTATTTCGAGGTGCTTGCCGTGACGGAGTCGACGGTCACCCTTGACGCCAATCACCCGCTGGCGGGAAAAGATCTGATTTTTGATATTGAAATGCTGGATGTGACAAAGAACCCCAAGTGTGAATCTTTATTCCCAGACTGAACAAAAACGCCTCCTGCCGGGTTCCCGCAGGAGGCGTTTTCTTCTCTGCGGCAGATTATCCCGGCAAAAGCATTTGTACCGCAAGGGCCCCTAGAATTCAGTGGGTTATCCTGAAACGAGCAGGTAAAGTTTTTTCTGTTGCATGGGGCCAGGTTTATCGCCGATAGGGCTTGAGAACGATGGCGCCGATGTCGAGAATCTGACCACTTTCGAGGGACGGGCAACCACCGGAGGCGGATTCAAGCACCCCGTAAGGTTCGCCGGCGACGGGCTGTCCACGGGTTCTGGTTCGGGCGGCCAGACAGTAGGAACCCGCTTCGGGGAGGTAGAGGGTGAACCGGCCTTCCCCATCGACGGGCAGCGATGTGTAATCGGGCATCCGGTGAAAGTCACCGTCCCGATAGGCCAGCACGAAGGCCCCGGCAGCCGGCTGGCCGCGGTCATCGAGGATACGGCCAGTAAAACCGGTCGACCCGGAGGTCAGGGTCCCTTCACGCATGATCATCGACTGCATCATGGTCTGCAGCTGAAAGTCGACTCGGCTGGTGCGGTCCTTTACCACCCGCGTCGGGTTGACCGCCGGGATGGCCCAGGCATCTCCCGGCCGCGGCGGTCCGGCATCGCCCCCCTCCCGGCGCATCCGCGCCACCAGGTAATAGTCTCCATCGATGACATCGAGAAAATAGCTGCCGCGGCTGTCGGTTCGGGCCTCGAAATCCGCCGGGCCGCGCAGGTTGCTGCGCCGGTTGCGATAGGCGTAGACATAGGCTCCGGAGGTAGGCTGGTTGTGGTCGTCCGTGACCAGCCCGCTGATGCCGGTAAGGTTGGCGGCGGGGGCCGCCGACAGGGCCGGGGGATCCGCAGGTGCGCAGGCGCCGAGGGTAGCGATCAGTAAGCCGGTCAACAAGGCCTGCAGGGGCTTTTTTCCGGTCATTGGCTGCCTGTCGGTCAATAGAGCTGAACCAGGGCGCCCCGGTCGACCTGGAGCAGAAACAAGGTCTTGAGAGCGTCTCCGCCAGGCCCGAACGAGGTGCTGCCGGAAACACCGGGAAAATTGACAAGTTGCGTCAAAGCCTGCTGCAGTTCCTGGCGGGAGCGGATCTCGGGACGGTCGAGCTGGGCAAAGAGGATGTTGGCTACATCAAAACCCTGGGCCTCGAGAATAGTCGGTTCTTCGCCGTATTTTGTCAGGTAGTTGTCGACAAACTGGCGGATGGCCGGGTCGGCGCTGGCCAGGAAAAAGCCGTCGACAAAAATCGCGCCCTGCAGGTACCGTCCGGTGGTGCGAAGCAGGTCGGGTGAATTCCAGCCGTTGATGCCGAGCAGCTGGGCGCCCTCGATGCCGTAAAAAACGAGTTGGGGGGCGATCAGGCTGATTTTGTCGGCGTAGTCGGGGATGAACAGGGCCTGAAACGGCAGAGGCGCCCTGCGGACGGTCTCCCTTTCTTTCGCCGCCTCGTCCGGGACATTGGGGTCTTCGCCCTTGAGCAGTTTGACCTGGCGCCGAAAGTCGGTGGCTTTCTCATCGTAGGTCTGGGTCGCTACGACCCGGCCGCCGCGGTATTGAACCTCGCGGATGAACAGGTCGGTCATTTCATAGCCGAGCTTGTTTTCCGGGTGGAGGACGGCGAAGCTGGTGATCCCTTGCCGTTCCATGGCGTGCCGGACCAGGGCTTCCACCTGCTGGCGGCTGGTCAGGGAATTGCGGAAGATGAAGCTGCCGGTCTCGGGCAGGCCGTCGCGGGGGGAGAGGGAGAGCAGCGGGATCCCGATCCTCTGGGCCTGTTCGGCGGCCACCGCTGCCGCGCCGCCGGTTAAGGGGCCGGCGATCGCCATCACCCCGGCTTCGCCGGCGAGTTCGGTGACGATCCGGGCGCTTTCTTCGGCGGCCGCACCGGAATCGCGGAAAACCAGGCGGATCGGCGGCCTGGTCTGGTCGTGGAGCTCGCCGGCGAGTTCCATGCCGCGCCGCACCAGCTGGCCGAAGGTGGCGTAGCGGCCGGTGAGCGGGAGCATGACGCCGATCGAACGCTGCAGAAAGGGGCTGCCGGTCAGCTGTTCCCAGAGGGCGATCGCCTCGTGGCGGTACGGAAAGGGCGTTGAATTCTGGACCACCGCAGCGGTCAGCCGCCTGGCCTCGTCCTGGTCATGCCGGCTGTAGGCGCGCAGCGCCTGCTGCAGCTGGGCGTCCTGGCCGATGGCGGTGCCGCGGAACATGAAGACGGCTTCGTCCAGCTCGGCCGGCGACAGGCGCTCCTTGAGGATGGTGTGGGCCAGTTCCAGCAGCTTGCCATCGGTCGGTTCGGCACTGCGGTGGATGAAGGTCAGGGCTTCCAGGTGGTTGCCGAGGCCGGCCTGGGCTTCGGCCAGGGCGACGATCCGGCGCGAGCGGTCGGCCGGTGTCAGCGGTGCCGGGTCGGTGTTCAGCAGGGTCGCCAGACCGGCCTGGTACTGGCCGGTGGCGACCAGGGAGACGCCTTCGATAAAGAGGGCTTCCGGCCCTTTCTGGTCGGCAGGAATGCGGCCGGTGTAGAGCAGCGCCTCCTGGTGGCTGCCGCTGTTCTGAAAGATCCGGGCCAGGTAAAGATAGGCCCGGGGGAGCTCGGGGGAGTCGTAGTTGCGGATGACAAAACCGCGCAGCAGGGAGAGGGCTTCCTGCGCGTCGCCGCTGTGATACTTGTCGATACCGCGCTGCAGGGCGGGGTCGGCGATCAGGTTGGCCGCGCCGGCCGCAGGAATATGCGACAGGCTGCTGCCGAAAAGCAGGCACAGGATGACCAACCAGCTGCCGAACGTTTTACCCATGCGTCCCTCCATGCCGCGACCGGATCAGTCGAACAGGTTTTTAACTTTGTCGAAAAAGCTTTTGCCCATCGGGTGAACATCTTCGCCGCTCTCCCGGGCGAATTCCTCGAGCAGTTCCTTCTGTCGTGCGGTCAGGTGGGTTGGTGTTTCGATCCGCAGAACGACCAGCTGGTCGCCGCGACCGTACCCCTGCAGGTGAGGGATGCCCTTGCCGGAAAGGTTGAGCACCTTGCCCGACTGGGTGCCGGCCGGTACCTTGATTTTCAGCTTGCCATCAAGGGTCGGTACCTCTATTTCGCAGCCGAGGGCGGCCTGGACAAAGGAGATCGGCGTTTCGCAGATGACATCCTGTCCTTCGCGCTTGAAAATCGGGTGTTCCTTGACCGTGATGACCACGTAAAGGTCGCCCGGCGGGCCGCCCTGGACGCCGAGGTCCCCTTCGCCGCTGAGCTTGAGCCGGTTGCCGGTTTCGACCCCGGCGGGAATCTTCAGGGCGAGGGTCTTCTTGGCCTTGGTCTTGCCGGAGCCACGGCATTCGGGGCAGGGGGTTTCGATCACCCGGCCTTCCCCGGCGCATTCGGGACAGGGGCGGGTCAGGGAGAAAAAGCCCTGCTGGTAGCGGACCTGGCCGGCGCCCTGGCAGGTCGGGCAGGTTTTCGCGCTGGTCCCCTTGCGGGCACCGGAGCCGCCGCACTCGTCGCAGCTCTGGTGCCGCGGAATCTGCACCTTGGTTTCCATCCCGAAAGCGGCTTCTTCGAAGGAGATGGAGAGGTTGTAGCGCAGGTCGTCGCCCCGCCGGCCCCGGCCCCGGCCGCCGCGCGAGCCGCCGCCGCCGAAGATGTCGCCAAAGATATCGCCGAAAATGTCTTCGAAGGGGCTGCCGCCGAAACCGCCCGAAGAAAAACCGCCGCCGTTACCGAGCCCGGCATGACCGAACTGGTCATAGGTGGCGCGCTTCTGGCCGTCGGACAAAACGGCATAGGCTTCGGAAAGCTCCTTGAATTTCTCTTCGGCTTCCTTGTTGCCCGGGTTCTTGTCCGGGTGATGCTGGAGGGCCAGTTTCCGGTAGGCCTTCTTGATCTCGGTTTCGCTGGCGTTGCGGTTGACTCCCAGCACCTCGTAGTAGTCTTGTTTGCCGTTGGCCAAGGGTCGATCTCGTTTCTTTCGTTAGAATGCTTGTAGGGGCACGGCGGACCGTGCCCCTACCGGGTCAAGTAATAACGGGTGTTTGCGCTTACTTCTTGTCTTCGTCGACTTCTTCGAATTCGGCGTCAACCACGTTCTCAGCGCCTTCGCCGCCAGCGGCATCGGCGGCTTGGCCTTCAGCGGTCCCTTCGGCCTGGGCCTTGGCGTACATGGCTTCAGCCAGCTTGTGCGAGGCCTGGGCCAAAGCTTCGGTCTTCTTCTGGATATCTTCGGCGCTTTCGCCTTCCATGGCCTTCTTGAGGTCCTCGAGGGCGCTGGTGATCTTCCCCTTGGTTTCCTCGTCGACCTTGTCGCTGTGCTCGGACAGCGATTTCTCCGTGGTATAGACCAGGCTGTCGGCCTGGTTGCGGGCCTCGATCAGCTCGCGCTTCTTCTTGTCTTCGCCGGAGTGGGCTTCGGCATCCTTGACCATCTTCTCGATCTCCTCGTCGGAGAGGCCGGAAGAGGCGGTAATCCGAATCGACTGCTCCTTTCCGGTGCCGAGGTCCTTGGCGGAAACATGCAGGATGCCGTTGGCGTCGATGTCGAAGGTAACGTCGATCTGCGGTACGCCGCGGGGAGCGGCGGGGATGCCGACCAGTTCGAAGCGGCCGATGGTCTTGTTGTCGGGGGCCATTTCCCGCTCGCCCTGCAGCACGTGGACCGAGACAGCCGGCTGGTTGTCGGCGGCGGTGGAGAAGGTCTGGCTCTTCTTGCAGGGGATGGTGGTGTTCTTCTCGATCAG
>NZ_JBFHGD010000220.1:0-5337 GCF_041583255.1 Trichloromonas sp.
GACAGCGTGGCGACTAAGACGCGGGTCCACGATCTCGCAGCCGAATTCGGCGTGACGAGCGAGCAGCTGCTGAAGCTGCTGGCGGACCTCGACATCCATGTGCGGAGCCATCTCTCGACACTGGACGACGGCCAGGTGGCCATCGTCCGCGCCCGCTGGGAACGGGAGAAGCGGCGCAAGAGCGGGGCGTCAGGTGCGGATTTACGTTCTAAGAGACTCCAAAGCAGATCCCGTGCAGGTCGAGCTTGGCCTCTGGAGCCAGCTTTCCCTGCCGCAGCTGTTTCATCCGCCGCGGGGGCGAAGCCGCCGGATTCTCGTCTTCGGGATACTGGTCGACAAAGACCCGGTCCAGCTTGCCCAAGGCCGCGGCAAACAGCTCCTCGTCGTTGACCGGGGCTGCGATGGCTGCGGTCTTTTCCGCTACCGGCGGCGCTGGCTCTCTGGCCGGCACCGGCTTGGCCAGCCGCTGCACCCCGAGCCGGGTCATCTCCTCGGCGAAGCTGGCCGGAGCCTCCTCGCCGGAAGCGGGAACCGCCGGCTTGCTTTCCGGCTCACTCGGCTTCTTTGCAGAAGCCGAAACGGAAAACCCCTTCAAATCCTTGAAGGGGTTATTCTGCATTTTGGTCGAGGCGGGAGTCTTGTCGCTTTTTTTCCGCGTCACGATTACCGCCTTACGATCTTGCGCCGACCCTGCATCGCCTTGGTCTGCTGCTTGATGAGGGTCCCCTGACTCTCCAGGTGAAACTGGTACCAGAGGTCGCCGTAGGCCTGCATCTTCATCTTCTTGCCCGCCTTGAGCGCATCAAGGTTAGCCTGCAGGGCTTCATTGCCGCCGGTCTTCTTGATCCCCTTTTCCATCACCGCGATGGCCTGGTCCGTTTGCCCGATTTTATCCAGGCAGTAGCCGTAGAGATTCCAGAGCATCGGCTCTTTCTTGTTGGCCGCCGTCGCCTTGTCGAAGGTTTCGATCATTTTTCCCGACTTGTTGCGCTTCATATAGCAGATGCCGAGCATTCCCATGGCCACCCAGTGGCGCACGAAGCCCTTCTGCAGGTAGTCGAAAGCCTGGGTGAAGTCGCGCTTGAGATAAAGGATGGTGCCGATCTGGGCATTGAGCTGCCCCTTGATGTAGAACTGCCACTTGGCGTACTTGAAGCCCCCCTGCAACTCCTTGACCGCCTTTTCGGCGCGTCCGGCCTGGATGTCGCGCTGGGCGGATTCCATCAGGACGCCGATCTTTTTCATCACGAAGCGGGTCAGCAGGAAATAGAGGAGCAGAAAGGTGACCACGGAGGCGATGGTGGCGATCCACTGGTCGACCCCGGCCAGCAGCGACAGGCCGCCATGAACCAGCAGCGCAACAACAAGAGAAATGACAATATTGAGCATTATCGGGATAATCCTTTCAGGATGTGTTCATGAGCCGATTTAAGGCCGACAGAGTGTAGCAATCCCGCCTATAAAAGTCAAAGGGATATGCTTGGGTCTGACCATCTTGCCGCCGTTCAGCGGGGCAGAAGAGGATGGTGCACCAGGCGATCGATACCAAGGGCGGGAAGGTCGGCGGGAAGCGCCTGGTTCTGCAGAAATTGGGTATTGCCGCATTGCAGCAGCGGCACCGGAGTCTGCTCGTTTTGAAGGCTGAACACCTCGCCGCAGCGGGCCGCACAGCCAGTGGCCTGGGGCTCCTGCCGGAACGGGCAGTTGCGGCTCGAAGTCACCATGGCAAAGGGATAGTGGAGCGAACCGGCCAGGCCGTCCGGCAAAGGCGCCAGCCCCTGCAGCAGGTTGTCCAGCTCGACCCGGGCGATGTCCAGCTCGCCCAGCAGGGCGGAGGCTTGCCGGCCATACCAGTTGCCGCGCTGAAAATACGCCCGCTGCTCGGCGGTGAGTGAAAGGTCGAGAATGCGCGGTCCGCGCTTCTGCCCGGACAGGGCCCGGCCGAGCAGGACCGGCAGCGACGGCAGCAGCTCGCGGACCGGCTCCAGCGCGCCCCAGTCGGAGATCAGCACTTCATCACCGGGCCCGAACTCGGCGGCCAGTGCCGCAAGCAGGATGCGCAGGCGCGGCAGCACCGGTTCGGCCAGCACCGGCGTCGCCAGGGTAAAACGCCAGCCTAGCTGATGGGCGGCCCGGCAGGCGGCGACCGCGGCGGCAGGCTGCGGCAGCATCCAGGGGCAAAACTCGGCACCGAAATAGAGCCGGTCATACCCCGCGGGAAGCGGACCGCCTATCCGGTTGAGAAAGAGTGCCGATTCGGGCTCAGCCGCGACGTTCATCGTGTACCATCAGGGTCAGCTTGTCGCCGGGACGCAGCACATGGTTTTCGGCCAGCTTGTTCCAGCGCTTGATGTGGCTGGTCGAGACCGAATACTTGCGGCCGATATCCCACAGGGTATCGCCGGACTTGACCTGGTAGATGATCTTGCGGGTTGCCTTTGCCGCCGGCTTGGCTGAACTTGCCGCCTTGGCGGTCTGCGAGGATTTTCCCTTGCTCGAAACCACCAGGGTCTGGCCGGGGCGGATCACGTTGCTCCAGCCGAGCTTGTTCCAGACCCGCAGTTCTTTCTCGCTGACATCGAACCGCCTGGCGATCGACCACAGGCTGTCGCCGTTGCGCACCGTGTAACTCTTGCGCCGGGAACGGACATAGTCGTCCTGCATCTCCTCTACCGGCAAACGGCTGAAGCTCTGGTGCAGCGGCAGGATCAGGTCGCTGCCGACCTTCAGGGAGCGGGGGTTCCGGATGTCGTTGAGATCGATGATGTCATCGACCCGGATGTTGTATTTCCTGGCGATCGCCCCCAGGGTGTCGCCGCTGGCGATCTTGTGCCGCTTGTAGTTGGCGCGCCGGTCAGGCGGAACCTGGGCGTAGCGCTCCTCGAAGAGTTCTTTCTTGCCGGCCGGGATGCGCAGCTCGTACTCGTCGACACCGGGCGGGGTGCACCAGCGCTTGAGCTCCGGGTTGAGAGCCTTGATCTCGTCGTAGGAAACCTCGCAGAGCTTGGCGACCAGGTCGAGGTCGGTGACATCGGAGACGGTAACCAGGTCGTAATCGAGGGGCGCCAGACAGTCGAGATCGACGAAACCGTACTCCTCGGGGTTCTTGGCGATGGTCAGCACGGCCAGCAGCTTGGGCAGGTAGTTCTTGGTCTCGGGCTGCAGGTACGAGCCCCGGGTCAGCTCCCAGAAGTCGCGGGTTTCGTACTTCCTGACGGCCTGGGAAATCTTGCCGCCGCCGGCATTGTAGGCCGCCACCGCGAGATACCAGTCGCCGTCGAAGCGGTCGTACAGATCGCTGAGGAATTTCGCCGCCGCCCGGGTTGATTTTTCGAAATCCCGGCGCTCGTCACGCCACCAGTCATTGCTCAGGCCATAGTGGTTGCCGGTGCTCTCGATAAACTGCCAGGGGCCGACGGCATGGGCCCAGCTGTAGGCCTTGTCGTTAAAGCCCGACTCGACCAGGGCCAGGTAACTCAGATCCTGCGGCAGCCCCTCCTCTTCGAAGATCTTGCGCATGAACGGGACATACCGCTCCGAACGCTGCAGCCAGCGGGTGAAGGTACCGCGGGCGGGGCCGGTGTAATAATCGACGTAGTAGCGCACCTTCTCATTCTCGACCACGGGAAAATCGAAAACCATATCATCGGGCAGCAGGGTCAGCCCTTCGTTTTCAGGCGGGAACTGGTCGGCTCCGGAGAGGATCAGGTTGTCTTCAAGGGTCTCGGCATCGAGCTCTTCCGCCAGCGGCGAGGGCCCGGTCTCGACCGCGGCCGGCTCGGCCACCGCCATGACCGAAAAGGTCGGCCGCTGGGGAGCGGTACGCACCGGCGATCTGGGCGGGGCAACCACCACTTTGCGCTTGATAACCGCCGGGGCCGCGACCTGTTTGTCCGGCGTCAGCGAGAAACAGCCGCTGAGCAGCAAAAAGGCGGGCAAGGCCCAGTAGATCTTCATGTCAACCTCCAGAAAAAACCGCGAAATGCCCGGCACAAATTGGCATTCCGTGTTTCACGCTTCGTCGGGCCAGAACCGGCGCTGCAGTTCGGCCAGCAATCCGTCAAAGGTGCTGCGCTCCCGGGCACTCACGGGAATGGCGTTAAAACGGCGGCACAGCGGGGCGATTTCCTCCTGGGGAACCATATCAATTTTATTGAATACCAGCAGCCGCGCGATGCGGTCGAGTTCGAGATCCTGCAAAATCCGCTCCACGGCCTGGATATGCTCTTCGAAACGGGGATTGCCGAGATCGACCACATGCATCAGCAGGTCGGCATCCTCCAGCTCCTCGAGGGTGGCCTTGAACGCCCCCATCAGGCTTTTGGGCAGCTTGCGGATAAAGCCGACGGTGTCGGTGATGATCACCTCCCGCTCGAGGGGGAAGCGCAGCCGCCGGGTCGAGGTGTCGAGGGTGGCAAAGAGCAGATCCTCGGTGAAGACCTTGCTCTGGGTCAGAGCGTTCAAGAGGGTCGATTTGCCGGCATTGGTGTAGCCGACGATGGAGACGATCGGCACTTCTGCCCGGATGCGCCGCTGCCGCCGCTGCAGGCGGCCCTTGGCCAGCCCGGCCAGCTGTTTTTCGAGCCGGGCGATGCGGTCGCGGATGCGCCGGCGATCGGTCTCCAGCTTGGTTTCGCCGGGACCGCGGCCACCGATCCCGCCCATCAGGCGGGACATGGCGGTGCCGCGGCCGATCAGCCGCGGCATGATGTACTTGAGCTGGGCCAGTTCGACCTGTACCTTGCCGTCGAGGGTATGGGCGCGGCGGGCGAAAATGTCGAGAATCAGCTGACTGCGGTCGATGACCTTGATTTCGGTGATTTCGGAAATGGAGCGCACCTGAACCGGTGACAGGTCCTGATCGAAAACCAGCAGGGTCGCCCCCTGTTGCAGGGCGCGGATGATGACTTCCTTGACCTTCCCCTCCCCCATCAGGTACTTGGGGTTGAGCTGGCGCGGGCGCTGGATCACCCGGTCAAGCACGATCAGGTCTGCGGTGCGGGCCAGTTCAGCCAGTTCATCGAGAGAATCCTCGGTTTCCTGGCGCGCGCCCTGGCTGACCGAGATGAGAATGGCCTTTTCCCGAGAATCGGAGAGGTCGATGGTTTCCCCCATCTTCCGTTCCAGTTCCTCGTCGAGGGCGTTGACAAAGGCCTCGGCGTCGAAGTCAAGATCATGCAGCGACGGAGCGGACAGGGTCTCGACGCTCTGCCCCCCGGAACCGGGCGGCAGCACGTGGGCGTAGTGGACCCGTCCCGGCAGCCCCCCCTCGCCGACCGCGATGGCCACCATCAGGTCGAGCCGCAGCAGGGCCAGGTCGGTCAGGTCATCCTGGGA
>NZ_JBFHGD010000221.1:0-5285 GCF_041583255.1 Trichloromonas sp.
CATGCCGGGGATGAGCGGCATGGAACTGCTGAAGCAGATCAAAGACCTCCAGTCTGAGGTTGAGGTGATCATCATGACCAGCCAGAGCAACCTCACCACATCGATCAAGGCCCTGCGCGCCGGTGCTTTCGACTTTCTACCCAAACCGATCGAGGACCTGGACATCATTTCCATCGTCGCCGAGCGCGCTTTTGACAACTTCTACCGGGTCACCGAGAAACAAGGCCTGATCGCCGAACTGGAGAGAAAAAACCAGGGCATGGCCATAGCCAACAAGACCCTGCAGGACATGGTCATCCGCGACGGCCTGACGGGACGCTACAACCACAGCTATTTCAAGGAAGCGGTGGAAATCGAAATGGTCCGCTCACAGCGGTACCAGCGGCAGTTTTCGATGCTGTTCATGGACCTTGATCACTTCAAGCAATACAATGACACCCATGGCCACCCGGCGGGGGACCAGTTGCTCAAAACCCTCGGCGCGCTGATCGGTGAGCGGCTGCGCAAATCGGATATTCTGGCCCGCTATGGCGGCGAGGAGTTTACCGCCATTTTGCCGGAACTCGCCAAAGCCGAAGCCCTTGGTCTCGCCGAAGAAATCCGCCATGAAGTGGAGCGTTTCCCCTTTCCCGGCCGGGAGTATCAGCCGGAAGGCAAGGTCAGCATCACCATCGGGGTCGCAGCCTTCCCGGAAGACGGCAAAACCCCCGAGGCGCTTATCAACAGCGCCGATCAGGCTCTCTACCGCGGGAAAAAGCAAGGGCGCAACCGCGTCAGCACCTAACCGCGGCCACGCCTCCTCCGCTCAGGCATTGCCGAGATTACACCGACACTCCCCAGACCACCAGGACACCCCCTTCGACCCGCAACGACCGGCCTTCCGCAGCCCTTCGAAAAATTCGGAAGCTAGCGTACCCCGATGCGTCAGATGGTTACAACACCCGTGTGGCACTGACGGGATGCTCCTGCCAGCCCCCACCCAAAGCCTTAATCAGCAGCACGCTGCTCTGCAGGCGCTGACCGAATATCTGCACCGCGCTGCGCTCGATCTGCAGGGCGGTACGCTGACTGTCCACCACCTCCAGGTAGCTCACCAGACCGGCCCGGTAGCGTTTGTCCGAGAGCGCGGCCGCCTGCCGGGAGGCATCCACCGCCCGCTGCTGGACAACTTCCTGTTCAGACAGAATACGTAATCCGGAGAGGGCATTTTCAACTTCGGCGAAGGCGACCAATACCTGTTGCCGGTACTCGGCCACGGTTTCCTCGTAAGCCGCCTTGGCCCGCTCCAGGTTGGCGCTGTTGCGGCCGGCCTCGAAGACCGGCAGGGAAACCGCCGGGCCCAGGGCCCAGCTGCGACTGTCCCAAGCGAACAGACTAGAGGTTTCGGTGCTGCTGAAACCGGCGCTGCCGGTCAGGCGGATGGCCGGGAAAAAGGCGGTCTTGGCGACCCCGATGCGGGCGTTGCTGGCGATCATCTGCCGTTCGGCCGCCGAAATATCCGGACGCCGCTCCAGCAGGCGCGACGGGAGTCCGGGCGCAACCGCAGGCACACGAACAGCCAGCCCCGCGGCGGGCAGCGCAAACTCGGACGCCGGCCGGCCGGACAATACCGCCAGAGCGTGTTCCAGCTCGGCTCGCCGCTTGCCGAGACCGATGGCCTCGGCTTCGGTGGTCGCCAACTCGGTCTGGGCCCGGGCCAGATCGAGCTGCCCGATCTGGCCCTGGTTGAACAGGCTGGTGACCAGGTCCAGGTTTTCCCGGCGCAGCCTGACGGTGCGTTGCAGCAGCTCGATTTCCTGGTCGAGTGAGCGCAGGGCAAAATAATTGCCGGCGACCTCGGCCTGCAGCGACAGCAGCAGGCTCAGGTAATCCGCCTCGCTGACCTGGGCATCGGCATTAGAGGCCTCGACGGTACGCCGCACCCGCCCCCAGAGATCGATCTCGTAACTGAGGTCAAGCGGAACGGAGAAACTGTTGCCGGTGGCACCCTCGCCGGTCGCCGAAAAATCCCCCGCGGTGCGGGAGCGGCCCATCGAAGCGTTCAGATCAAGGCGCGGCAGCCGGTCAGCCCGGTCGATACGGGCGACGGCCTGGGCCTGGGTCAGCCGGGCAAAGGCCGCGGCCAGGGTCTGGTTGGCTGCTGCAGTCTGCTCTTCCAGCCGATTAAGTACCGGGTCGCCATAAATCTCCCACCATGCCCCCCTGGAAACCTGGTCCTGCGGAGTCGCCTCCTTCCAGGGGGCTCCTTCCTTGTAGACCAGCGGAACATCCAGATCCGGCTTGGCGTAGTTGGGTCCAAGGGTGCAGCCGGCGAACAACAGCAGGACAATGGCCGACATGAAACTGCGCTGAAAATATCTGTTCATTGGGAGAGTTCCTTTTAAGTTCAAATCAGCCATGCACCGATTCTGCCAATGCCGGGGCTTCTTCAGCGACCTCAACGCGCTGCCGCCGACGCGCCAGCAGCAAATAGGCCGCCGGGATGACGAACAGGGTCAGCACCGTTCCCAACGACAAGCCGCCAACGATGACCCAACCGATCTGCGAGCGGCTTTCGGCGCCGGCGCCGTTGGCCAAAGCCAGTGGCACGGTGCCGAGCACCATCGCCCCGGTGGTCATGAGGATCGGCCGCAGGCGCAGGGTCGCGGCATCGAGCACCGCTTCGAGCTTCGACTGCCCCTGTTCCTGGAGCTGGTTGGCAAACTCGACGATAAGAATTCCGTGCTTGGTGATCAAGCCGACCAGGGTGATCAGCCCCACCTGGCTGTAGATGCTCAGGGTATTGTCGGTGAAGTAAAGCGCCAGCAAGGCGCCTGCCATCGACAACGGCACGGTGAAGAGGATGATCAACGGATCGACGAAGGACTCGAACTGGGCGGCCATCATCAGGTAGATCATGATCAGCGCCAGGGCGAAAGTCAGGACCAGGCCGGCATTGCTGTCCTTGAATTCGCGCGACTGCCCCTGGTAGTCAATGCGGGCGGTCTCCGGCAGGATGCGCGCCGCCGCTTCCTCGAGAAAAGCGAGCGCCTCTCCCTGGGAGTAGCCGGGAGCGAGATTGGCGCTGAGGATGGCGGCCCGGCTTCGATTGAAGTGATTGAGCGACTGGGCAGTCACCCCCTCGGTGATCGTTACCAGGCTCGACAGCGGAATCATCTCCCCGGAGCCAGAGCGGACGTGAATACGGTTGAGATCATCGGGGGTGGCGCGCAGGTCATCCTCGATCTTGACAATGACGTCGTACTGCTCGCCATCCATCTTGAAGCGGGTCACGTCCCGCCCCCCCATCAGCGTTTCGATGGTACTGCCGATGGTCGCCACGTTGACGCCAAGGTCAGCGGCCTTGTCGCGATCGACCTGCAGACGCAGTTCCGGCGAATTCAGCTTGAGGTCGGTGCGCGCCGCCAGGATGCGAGGATTCTTGCGCACCTCGGCCATCAACGTGCCGATCTGGTCGTTCAGCTCGCCATAGGAGTCGCTGGTTTTGACCACGAACTGCACCGGTTGGTTCATGAACGGCTGACCGAGAGAGGGGGGCGTGATCGGAAAACCGAGCACCCCGGGGATGCCGAACAGCTTCGGTCCCAGTTCGCCGGCGATCTGCAGCGAGGAGCGCTCGCGCTCTTCCCAATCCTTCAATTCGACGAAAGCGATCCCTTCGGTGACCTTGCCGCTGAAACCGGTGGTGGCAAAAACCCCGTTGGCTTCGGGGATCGGCTGCAGCAGCGCTTCGGCCTGCTTCAGGTAGTGATCGGTGTACTCCAAGTTGGCGCCATCAGGAGCGATGATGAAGGTCATGAAGACCCCCCTATCCTCCAGCGGCGACATCTCCGAAGGCAATTTCTGCAACAGCCACCAGGACCCGACACCGGCGATCAAGGCCAGGCTCAACCCGAACATCACCGTCTTCAACGACCAGCCGAGGATGCGCCGGTAGCCCTGCTCAACAGCAATAAAAAAGTTCTCCATCAGGTTGAAGAGCATGTTGTGCTTCGTCTGGTGACGCAGCATTTTGGCGCACATCATCGGCGTCAGAGTCAGGGCGACGAAGCCGGAAACCAGCACCGCGCCGGCCAGGGTCAGGGCGAACTCGGTGAAGAGCTTGCCGGTGCGCCCTTCCATCATCGCCACCGGGACGTAGACCGCGGCCAGAGTCAGGGTCATCAGGATGACGGCAAAACCGATCTCCTGCATCCCCTTGATTGCCGCCTTGGCGGGGGTCAGGCCCTTTTCCACGTGGCGGTGAACGTTCTCCAGCACGACAATGGCGTCATCGACCACCAGTCCCACCGCCAGCACCATGGCCAACAGGGTCAGGGTGTTGATGGAAAAGCCGAGGGCCCACATCAGGGCGAAGGAGCCGATCAGCGATACCGGGATCGTGACCAGCGGGATCAGGGTCGAACGGACGCTGCGCAAAAAGAAGAAGATGATCAGCAGCACCAGGGCGACCGCTTCGACTATGGAAGAGAAAACGTTGTCAATCGAACGCTCGATGAAGACCGACGAGTCGTAAACGATGCGGGCCTTCATCCCCTCGGGGAGAGAAGCCTGCAACTCCGGCATCAATTTCTTTAAGGCCTGAGAAATCTCCAGCGGGTTGGCCACCGACTGCTTGACCAGCCCGAGGGCCACCGCCTTGCCGCCGTTATAACGCAGGCTCTGGCGCACCGATTCGGGACCGATTTCGGCCCGGCCGACATCCTTCAGCCGCACCAGGGTACTCCCCGCTTTGCGGACGATGATCTCTTCGAAAGCTTCCGGGGTGTTCAGGCTGGTGTCGGAGAGGACGGTGAATTCCCGCGCGGCGCTCTCCAGGCGGCCGCCCGGAACCTCGATGTTTTGCGCCCGGATGGCGGCTTCGACCTCTGCCGGCGTCACCTGGCGCGCCGCCAGCAGCGCCGGGTCGAGCCAGATACGCATCGAATACTTGCGCGCCCCAAGAACCTGGGCTTCAGCAACGCCGGGAATCATCTCGATCTGATCGGTGACGTAACGCTCGACGTAATCGGTGATTTCCTCGTTGCTGTGCTGCTCGCTGGCAAAGGCCATGTAGAGGATCGGCGAAGCGTCGGCCTCGACCTTGGCGATGACCGGCTCCTCGATCGCCAGCGGCAGCTCGGCCCGCACTCGGCCCACCCGGTCGCGCACTTCGGCGGCGGCATCGTCGGCATCGAACTCCATCTTGAAGACGATGGTAATCTGGCTTTTCTCCTGCATGCTGGCCGAGGTGATGGTCTTGATCCCCTCGATCCCCGAGAGGCTGTCTTCGATGACCGTGGTCA
>NZ_JBFHGD010000222.1:0-5278 GCF_041583255.1 Trichloromonas sp.
AGTTGTTGTCCGGGTCGAGCCGGTAGGAGACCGGTTTCTGGCCGGCGTGGGCGGCTTCGCCGGAGGAGTGGGTCGAGTAGGTCGGTGAGGGGCCGATGACCCGGGCCTCGCGGCGCAGCAGGCCGTAAACCTTCTGAATGGCGTCGCCCAGGCCGTTGAAGAAGAGGATGTCCTCGGCGCTGATCTGGGTTTTGCCCCGTTTGTTGGTCAATTCGGCGAGAAATTCGCGGGTCTCCAGCACGCCGCGGGTCGGGCAATAGCCGTAGGAGCAGTCCTTCATGGCCAGGTCGGCGACGATTTTTTTCATCCAGGCGGGAATTTTTTCCCCCTTGGCCACCGGGTCGCCGATGTTCTCCATGTTGGTCTTGATGCCGAGCTTTTTAAGCTTTTCGGCGATCTCGACGATGGCCCGAATTTCGTAAGTCAGTTCCCCCGCTCCGATATGGACGATGTTGTTGCGCATGCTGAGCTCCCCGTTGAGTATTGAAAAAATCCGCCGCGGTGGCGGGTTGGTGCGTTCAGGAAAACAAAAAGGCCATGGATGCTTACCCATGGCCTCGGTGCTTCTGTTGTGTGAGAGTTACGGACAACCCTCCAGGCAACAGGCAGAGGCCAGGTAAATGGCTGCTGCGGCCGCGATGCACGCTCGTGCTGCGGTTGCTGCGAGGGAAAGTTGTTTCTGGTCCATGAGCATCAGGTCAGGCTCCCGTAAAGTCCGTGTGCTTGGTTATCACAGCGCGCAAGCAAAGTCAACGGTTTCCTGTTTTCCCCGGGCGGAGGGGCCCTTCGGTCCAGGAGGATTTACTTGACCACCTTCAGCCCGCCGCGCACCGGCTTGCCCTCGGGCGTTTTTGCCGTGCTGCCGCCGCCGTTGTTCTCCGGGTCGTCATCGGGGCCGATTTCCAGCAGGGTACCGTCCTGAACCATCCGGCCGACGGCGTCGGCGATGGTCAGGCACTGTTTCATGCAGACCCGGTAGGCGGGGCAGGCCGTGCAGTCGGCCTGGCCGCCGGCGGCCCGCAGGGCATGGATGACCAGTTCGACGCTTTCAAGCTGAGACAGGGGGATAAAAAACATGGGGACTCCGGAATAATTAACCGGGGAACGAAAGGCTTCTCGTCAAGGCGCGGTTCCGTCCCCCGGTTGGGGTGGTTGCTACAGCTTTTTGCCAGCGACTTCGGCAAAGGCCTGCAGTTTTTTCATCATCGCGGCGAACTCCGCCGGGCGCAGGGATTGCGGCCCGTCGCTGGCGGCTTTTTCCGGGTGCGGGTGCACCTCGACAATCAGCCCGTCGCAGCCGGCGGCGACGCTGGCATAGCACATGGAGGGAACCAGGCTGGCGTGGCCGGTGGCGTGCGAGGGGTCGATGACCACCGGCAGGTGGGTCTGTTCCTTGAGTACCGGCACCGCCGAAATGTCGAGGGTGTTGCGGGTGGCGGTCTCGAAGGTGCGGATGCCGCGCTCGCAGAGGATCACCCGCCGGTTCCCCTCGGCCAGGATGTACTCGGCGCTCATCAGAAATTCCTGGATGGTGGTGGCCATGCCGCGCTTGAGCAGGATCGGTTTGTCGAGTCTGCCGAGCATCTTGAGCAGGGCGAAGTTCTGGATGTTGCGGGCGCCGACCTGGAGGATGTCGGCGTAGCGGGCCACCAGGTCGACGTCGCGGGGGTTGACCACCTCGGTGACGATCGGCAGACCGGTCGCTTCGCGGGCCAAAGCCAGCAGTTTGAGGCCATCCTCTTCCATCCCCTGAAAGGAGTAGGGGCTGGTGCGCGGCTTGAAGGCGCCGCCGCGCAGCACGGTCGCGCCGGCCGCCTTGACCGCGTGGGCGGTCTCGAGGATCTGCTCTTCGCTTTCCACCGAGCAGGGGCCGGCCATCACCACCAGGTTGTCGCCGCCGATCAGCACACCGCCGCCGAGATCGATGGTGCTCGGCTCCGGTTTCACTTCACGGCTGGCCAGCTTGTAGGGCTTCAGAATCGGCACCACGTTTTCCACCCCCGGCATCGATTCGAGGGCCTGCAGCACCGACTTGCCGCGCTCGTCGCCGACCGCGCCGATGACGTTGCGGGTTTCGCCGTGGATCACATGGGGTTTGTAGCCGAGTTCGCGGATGCGCTTTTTGACTTCGGCCAGCTGCTCTTTGTCGGCACCTTTTTTCATGACGATAATCATTGTTTTTGCTCCTTGGCTGATCGATCCGTGGTTGATGAACGTTAGGGGTGCTGCGGTCCGTTATCACCGAGCCGGTACAGGGCAAAAAGTCAAGGCCGCCCGGTCTTCCCATGCGGCCTTTTCATTCATCGATCAGAAAACGAAAAAACCATGAGAGATCCGGAAACGGTCTGCCCATGGTTTTGCTGGTTCGGTGCTTGGTCTTTTACTACGCCAACGAACCTGTACCCCGGGCAGACGGCCTAAAATAAAAGCCGTACCAGAAGATAAAGTTCATAAAGTTGGCGAAAAAGTTCTGCATGCTGCGAGAGTCTCCATCAGGTTGAATGATGAATTATTAACAGAGATCCTTCCTGCTGGCAAGTGATAAAAAGGGGCACGTAAGATTTACCCGTTCACCCATGCGGCTCGCCGTGCGGGTGGGTTTCGGCCAGAAACCAGCCGACCCAGCGATGCACGTTGTTGCGCCGGACCTTGGCGCGCAGCAGAGTCATCCGCCGCAGGCGTTCCTCCTCGGGCATGGAGTAGGCTTGAAAGATGGCGTCCGCCGTCCCTTCGATGTCGTAGGGATTGACCAGCAGGGCCCCCTTGCCGAGCTGGTCGGCGGCCCCGGCGAACTCACTCAGGATCAGCACCCCCTTGCGTTCCACCGAGCAGGCGCAGTATTCCTTCGCCACCAGGTTCATGCCGTCGCGCAAGGGGGTGACCAGGGCGATCTCCGAGGTTCGGTAATAGGCAAAGAGCTGAACCGGATCGAGGCTGCGGTAAAGGTAATGCAGCGGCATCCAGCCCGGTTCGGCAAAGCGGCCGTTGATCCGGCCGGCCAGGCCGTCGAGTTCTTCCTTGAGCTGCTGGTATTCGGCCACGTCGGTGCGGCTGGGGACGACCACCTGGATCAGCGACAGGTTTTTGCGCATCTCCGGGTACTTTTCCAGAGCCCGTTCAAAGGCCAGAAAGCGCTCGGGGATCCCCTTGGTGTAATCGAGTCGGTCGATTCCCAGCACCAGCTGGCGCCCCCCGAGATGCTCATGCAGGTACCAGGCGGCATCGGTAACCTCGGGGCTGCGGGCGGCGGCATCGAACTGGGCGAAGTCGATGCTGATGGGGAAGTGGCCGACCTTGAGGGTGCGGTCACGATAGCGCAGCAGGGTGTAGTAGCGGTGTCGGCTCAGAACCTCGGTTTCAGGCACCATGGTCAGCACGCTGTTGAGAAAGTTGCGGCGGTCGCGCAGGGTCTGGAAGCCGATCAGGTCGTAATCGAGCAGCCCCCGCAAGAGTTCGGTCTTCCAGGGGAGGCGGCGCAGCAGGTCAGGGGAGGGGAAGGGGATGTGCAGGAAAAAGGCCAGTGATTGGCGGATGCCGAGGTCGCGCAGATGGGAGCCGACCAGGGCCAGCTGGTAGTCGTGTATCCAGATGAAATCGTCTTTCGTGCTCACTTCGGCGATGGCCTCGGCAAAGCGGCGGTTCACGGTTCCGTAGCAGAGCCAGTTTTCCTGGTTGAAATGGCAATGGCCGAGCAGGTCGTGAAAGAGCGGCCAGAGCGTTTCGTTGGAAAACCCCAGGTAATATTTTTCCACTTCCTCGGTCGTGAGGGTCACGCCGTGCAACTGGTACTGCTGCTCCCGGCTGAAACGGCTGAACAGCTCGTCCAGGGGGGCCTCGTCGCTGCAGCCGGGCCAGCCGATCCACAGGCCCCGTTGCTCATGCAGCACCGGCGCCAGGGCGGTGACCAGTCCTCCGGAGCCGGGCTTGATCTGCCAGTCGCCGTCCTCCTGGCTGACCACGATCGGCAGCCGGTTGGAGACCACGACCAGTCGCTGATACGGGTTATCCATGGTTATCCCTTTTCAGTCGAGGTGTGCTGCAGCCAGGCGCGCAGAAATGCGATCAGCTCTTCCGGCGGCTGCAGCTGAAACGCGGCCGCCGTCGGCCGCGCTTCTTTCCTGACCAGCAGCGTCAGGGCCCGGCCCTTCAGCGCGATAAAGGCATCTTCGTCGGTCAGGTCGTCCCCCAGGTAGGCCACAGGCGTATCGGGGGGTGTCTCTGCGATCACCTGGCGAACCGCCGTCCCCTTATCCTGCCCCGGGCAGCGCAGCTCCAGGCCGCCGTCAAAATCATGCAACTGCAGGCCGCCGGCGGCCGCCAGCGGCTGCCATGCCGACAGCGTCAGGTGCCGCAGTTCGCCGGCCGTTGTTTTCGCCAGGCCACGCCAGTGGATAGCGGTTGAAACCGGCTTGACTTCGCAGTTGGGAGCGAAGCCGGAATCCTCCGCCCACCGGTGGGCGGCCAGAAGCGCCTTTCGGGCGGCCGGCGAAATTTCTCCCAGTTCGTGCCGGCCGTCGGGCAGCAACCGTTCCCATCCGTGACAGCCCCAGATTTCGGGGTGCGGGTCGATGCCCAGCAGGGTCACCAGGTCGCGGCAGGGGCGTCCGGTCACCACCACCAGCCGGGTGCGACCGGCGGCGAGGATGGCAGACAGCAGCTCGCGTACGCCGGGGTAGGGGACCGCTTGGTCCCGCTTTGCCTGAAACGGGGCCAGGGTGCCGTCATAGTCGAGCAGCAGAATCGGTTGCTCGGCGTGGTGCAGGCGCTTCCAGAAAAAATCGAATTGGTTCATATTCTTGTAAGTGATCCATGATTAAAGTCTGAGTCTTTTATATCACAGTACGCTGAGATCGCAAAAAATCAGACGACAGGCGCGCAGGGCCGGTGAAAATCAGAAAGGCAAATGAATGCCTATTTTTTCTTGACAGTCAAATCCGATTCAGATATAAACGGTGCTCTCTTCGCCCAGATAGCTCAGTCGGTAGAGCAGAGGACTGAAAATCCTCGTGTCGGCGGTTCGATTCCGTCTCTGGGCACCAGAAAAATCAAGCACTTAGCGTTTGTTCGCTAAGTGCTTTTTCTGTTTGTGGCCCGGTGGGTGCCAAGATGGGTGCCAAGATTTGAAAATGACCCTTCTTTTTTATTCTGTTCAGAATGATGCAGGGGGCTCGTTGTCGGTTCCGATCTGGTCGATCTGTGAAAAGTTAGGGACTGGGCTACTCTGTAAACCCGATTTTTCCAGTATTCCGGGCACTTATCAAAAAAATAAATGGAGTCA
>NZ_JBFHGD010000223.1:0-5240 GCF_041583255.1 Trichloromonas sp.
ACCGCTCTCCGTTCGCGGCCAGCAGTTCAGCATCACTTCAAGCATCGGCATCAGCCTCTTTCCCGCCGACGGCGAGGACAGCAACACGCTGATCAAGAAGGCTGACGACGCCATGTTCCGGGCCAAGGAACGGGGGCGCAACCTGTTCCTGTTTCACGACCCGCTGATCGCCCCGACGGCATCCGAACGCTGAATTCAACGGGCCGGCGGGGCGGCTGCTGCCGGAGCCTGAGGGGGCAGCCCCTTCGGCGCCGCTTCGGGTTTGTATCCATGGATGATTCAGTGTAGACTCATTCTGCAAATAGCTCTCCTGGCACAGGATTGAAATGTTCCCCCTGCGGCTTTGCGGCCACTGCGGAGTCTTATGAGCGCTGACGACATCTGGATCCTGGTTTCCAACGCCGCCCTGCTGCTTGCGCTTGCTGCCCTCTACGACGCGGCTCTGCAGCAAGGCGATCGCTTACTTCCCCTGAAAAACCTCCTGGTCGGCGTCGTAATCGGGACGATCGGCGTCACCCTCATGCTCCACCCCTGGCACGTTGCCCCGGGGGTGGTTTTTGACACCCGCTCGATTCTGCTCAGTGTCACGGCGCTCTTTTTCGGCGCCGTTCCCGCCCTGATCGCGGCCCTTATGGCCGCCCTGTACCGGATTTTTATGGGGGGGGCCGGTGTCGTTCCCGGGGTGGCCGTCATTGCGTCGTCGGTGCTGATCGGATTGGGCTGGCGGCGCTATCGCCCCCAGTGGCGCAAAACATTCGCTCGCATGGAGCTGTATGCCTTCGGCTGCATCGTGCATATCGTCCTGCTGCTGTGCATGCTGCTCCTCCCCTGGCCGGTGGCCGAGAAGGTCCTTGCCGTCATCGCGCTTCCGGTTCTGCTGATTTACCCGCTGGTGACCGTGCTGCTCGGCATGCTGCTGGAACGCAAGTTGTCTCACCGGGAGGCCGAGTGCCTGGTGCGGGCGCGTGAGCGCCGGTTCCGCAAAATGATTGAGCAGAGCGGCGACATGATCCTGCTGGTCGACCCCGATGGCCGCATCTGCTTTGCCAGTGAATCGATTACCCGCATCCTCGGCTACCCGGTCGAAGAGATGCTGGGGACGGGCCCGGCCGAAAAGGTCCATCCCGTGGACATCCCGATTTCGCTGGAGGCGCTGTCGGCCTTGCGGGGCTGCCCCGGCGCGTCCCGGTCGGTCCGGTTTCGCGCCCGCCACCGGGACGGTCGATGGCTGTGGCTTGATATGACCGTGACCAACCTGCTGGAGGATCCGGCGGTCGGCGCCTTCGTGGTGAACGCCCGCGACCTGAGCGAGCGCAAGCAGATCGAAACAAGGCTTGAGCAGCAGGCGGCGGAGATCGCCGCCCTTTACGAGACCGCCCGCAGGATCAACGCCAGCCTTTCCTTCGAACAGGTCGCCCGGTCGGTGGTCGGCTCGGTGCTCGAAATGTTGAAGCCGGATATGGTTCTGCTCTTTCTGCGCCAGGGGGAGTCCCTGGTTCTGCAGGCCCGGGCGCCGGAAGCGGGCGGCCTGCAGCTTGAAGAAACCCCGGAGCACTGCCTGGGGCAGTGCCTGTGCGGGTTGGCGGCGTCCAGCGGAGAGCCGGTCTATTCACGGGATATCCGGGTAGACCCGCGCTGCACCTGGGTTGAGTGCAAAAAAGCCGGGGTTGTTTCGCTGGCCGCGGTCCCCTTGAGTATCGGCAGCCGGGTTATCGGCGTGCTCGCGATGGCCGCGGCGGCAGAATACGATTTTCAGCAGCAGGAGAAATTTCTCGAAGCCCTCGCCGACCAACTGGCGATCGGAGTGCAGAACTCTCTGCTGCACGAAGAAATCCAGCGTCACGCGGCCGAACTCGAGCAGCGGGTGGAGGAGCGCACCGGTCAGCTCGAGGCGGCCAACCGGGAACTCGAGGCCTTCAGCTATTCGGTCTCCCACGACCTGCGGGCTCCCCTGCGGGCCATTGACGGATTCTCGCGGATCCTGCTGGAGGAGCACGCCGAGGCCCTTAACGCCGAAGGCCGGCGCCTGTTCGGCGTCGTCAGGGGCAGCGCCCAGAAAATGGATGAGCTGATCACCAGCCTGCTGGCGTTTTCTCGGATCGGCCGCGACGAGCTGAAGCAGTCACGGGTTAACATGCAGGCACAGGCCCGTTCGGCCTACGACGAAGTCGTGCCGGACGATATTCTTGAGCGGTGCGACTGTACTGTCGCAGACCTGCCGGCAGCCTCCGGCGACCCGAACCTGCTGCACCTGGTCTGGAGCAACCTGCTCTCCAACGCGGTCAAGTACAGCGAAGGCAGGGAGGTCCGGCGGATTGAGGTCGGCGGCTACGAAGAGCCGGGCCGCAACGTCTATTATGTCCGGGACAACGGCATCGGCTTCAATCCGGCCTACGCCGAAAAGCTGTTCGGCGTCTTTCAGCGCCTGCATCGTGACGAGGAATTCGCCGGGACGGGCGTGGGGCTGGCCATCGTCAAGCGGATCATCGACCGTCATGGCGGCGAGGTCTGGGCCGAGGGGGAGGAAGACAACGGCGCCACCTTTTATTTTGCCCTTCCCGAAAGGGGGCCGGTGCGATGAAACAAAAGAGTCTTCCCGATACCATGCGGGTCTGCGGCATCGCCGAACGGGCCATGTACAAGGCGACGTACGAGACCCTGCGCCCGGCCTACGAAAACACCCTGCAGAGCTTGGTCAGTGAAATTCGCCGTCTGCTCGAAGGCAGCGGCTACACCCCAACCATCAAGTACCGACTCAAGCGCTTTGACGCCTATTTCGACAAGCTGCTGCGCCAGAGCCGACAGCTGGAAGAGGGGAACGGGAACGGGAACGGCCCCGAACTGACCGACCTGCTCGGCATCCGCATCATCTGCCCGTTTCTGGCCGATCTGGAAACCATCGAGCGGCTGCTGGCCAGGCAGTTCACCGTGGTCGAGCTCGAGTGGAAGGGGGCCCGCCATTCGTTCCGCGAATTCGGCTACGACTCGGTGCATCTGCTGATCCGGCTCGAACCGGCCCAACTGGAAGAGGTGCTGCCGCATTCGGCGCGGGTCTGCGAGATTCAGCTGCGAACCATCCTGCAGGATGCCTGGGCCGAGGTCGAACACGAGCTGATCTACAAATCGGATATCTCGCTGCCGAACGACTCGATCAAGCGCAAGCTGGCCTCGCTCAACGCGACCCTGACCCTGTCGGACCTGATTTTTCAGGAAATCCGCGACTACCAGAGCGATATTCGCGAGCGTGACCGCAAGCGCCGGCAGAGTCTCGACGACTCCTTTGGCCAAGGCCCTGCCGACTGCCTCCGGCCTGGTACGCCGTCCGGGGAGGCCCCGCCGGAACTGGTCGCCCTGACCGGCCAGCGCAAGCTCGAAAAACTCATGCTCGATGCCCTCGATGCCCACAGCCGCAGCGAACTCGAACGGGCCATCGAACTCTACGGCCAGATCCTGCGGCTCAAGCTGGCCGATCCCGTTCGGGCCCTGGTCTACAATCATCGGGGCATGGCCCATTTCGGCCAGTCGGATTATACCCAGGCGATCCGCGATTTTTCCCGCGCCATCTTCTTCAACGGCAGCAATGTGCGCTGTTACAACAACCGGGGCCTGGCCTTCCGGGTGATCAAGGCGCTCGACAAGTCCCTGGCCGATTACGACCGCTCGCTGGCTCTCAACCCCTCCCAGGTCGAAGGGTACTGGGGGCGGGCGCAGACCTGCTACGATATGCAGCTCTACAGCCAGGCGCTCGCCGACTGTGAAAGCGCCCTCAACATCCAGCCCGATTTTCAACCGGCCCATTCTCTCATCGCCCGCATCAACAGCCAGGTCTTCTGAGTTTGTCTCCCTTGCAAAACGATAAAAGCCGCCCCGGGAAGAGGGCGGCTTTTATCGTTGAAACGCTGATGATACGGTTCAGGCGGCGGCTTTTTTCTTGGCCGATTCCTGCCGCCACATGTCGAGCAGCAGCAGGCCGACGCCGACGCAGATGGCCGAGTCGGCCACGTTGAAGGCCGGCCAGTGGTGCTGGTACCAGTGGGCATCGAGAAAGTCGATCACCTCGCCGAGGCGGATGCGGTCGATCAGGTTGCCGACGGCGCCGGAGAAGATCAGCGACAGGGCCAGCACGTGCAGCTTCTGTCCCTCGCCGAGCTTGTGCAGATACCAGAGGATGCCGATGGCGGCAAGGCTGGCGACGGTGATAAAGAAGGGGACCCGAAAGGCGTTGTCGGCCAGGATGCCGAAGGCCGCCCCCTTGTTGCGCACATAGGTGATGTGGAAAAAGTTCTCGAAAACCGTCACTGACTCGTAAAGAGCGAAGCGGCTGTCGATGTAGAGCTTGGTCGCCTGGTCAAGCGCCAGGACAACGAGGGAAACCAGCAGCAATAGGCGGTAGCGAAAGGGCACGTAGGCTCCAGGGGCGATGGCGCAAGGCGGAAGGCGGAAGGGCAAGAAAACCCTTCCGCCTGAAAGCCTGTCGCCTGAATTATTTCAAGGCGTCAGTACAGCGGTGACAGATGCTCGGGTGGTCCGTGTCGCTGCCGACGCTGGTGGCGTAGTTCCAGCAGCGCTCGCACTTTTCCCCCTCGGCCTTTTCGATCCTGACCTTGAGGCCGGGGACTTCCTCGCCGGTTGCCGCGACGTCAAGGCCGCTGGCCAGTTCGGCCTGGGAGACGATGAGCAGGGTGGCCAGTTGATCGCGGTAGCGCTCGAGCAGGGTTTGCCATTCGCCGGCCGGCGCTTCGACCAGCACCCGGGCGTCGAGGGAGTGGCCGATGCGTTTTTCGATCCGGGCCAGCTCCAGGGCCTTGGAGATGTCGGAGCGCACCGCCAGCAGCTTTTCATAGCGGGTCTCGAGGTCGGCGTCGAGCAGGCTGGTTTCGAAGCGGGGGAAGCCGGCCAGGTGCACGCTCTCTTCCCGCGGCCCGGGGAGTTCTTTCCAGATCTCGTCGGCGGTGAAGGAGAGAACCGGCGCGACCAGCCGGGTCAGGGCGTCGAGGATGCGGTACATGGCGGTCTGGGCGCTGCGCCGTGCAACACTCTTGGTCGGCGCGGTGTAGAGGCGGTCCTTGAGCACGTCGAGGTAGAAGGCGCTCATGTCTACGCTGCAGAAGTTGTGCACCGCGTGGTAGAGGACGTGGAACTCGTACTCGTCGTACGATTTTTCCACCCGGCCGACCAGGCGCTCGAGGCGCGACAGGGCCCAGCGGTCGATTTCGAGCAGTTCGCCGTCGGCCACCGAA
>NZ_JBFHGD010000224.1:0-5240 GCF_041583255.1 Trichloromonas sp.
ATCGGCGGCACGATCACCTACCCCAGTGCCCGGCGGGCGCTTGCTGTTCTGCGCGGGCTTCCCGCCGAATGGCTGGTGCTGGAAACCGACGCCCCGGACCTGGCTCCGGCGCCGCACCGCGGGGAAGTCAATCGTCCCGCCTACCTGGCGCTGGTTGCCGCGCAGGTGGCCGCCACAAGGGGCTGGTCGAATGAAGAGACTGCGCGGGTGACCACCGCCAACGCCCTGCGGATACTCGGTGTGCAGGGAACCCTTAGTTAAAAGGAATGGAATTGCTGTGATTCAACATCGCTTCAGCCGGATGGAACTGCTGGTCGGCGAGCCCGGGCTGGCTCGCCTGCAATCGGCATCGGTGGCCGTCTTCGGCGTCGGCGGGGTCGGCAGCTATGCGGCCGAAGCCCTGACGCGGGCCGGCATCGGCCGCCTGACCCTGGTCGACTTCGACGATATCTGCCTGACCAATATCAACCGGCAGATTCATGCCACCGAAGGCACGGTCGGCCGGGCCAAGGTGCAGGTCATGGCGGAACGCTGCCGGGCCATCAACCCGCAGCTCGAGGTCGAGCCGCTCAAGGAGTTTTACCAGGCCGCCAATGACGAAGAACTGCTCGGCCGGGGGTTCGACTACGTGCTGGACTGTATCGACCACATCACCGCCAAGCTGCACCTGATCCAGAGCTGCAAAGAACGCGGGCTGCCGGTGATTTCCTCGATGGGGGCCGCCAACAAGCTCGACCCGACCAAAATCGCCGTGGCCGACCTGTTCCACACCCAGAAATGCCGCCTGGCGCGGGTCATCCGCAAGGAACTACGCAATCGCGGCGTCTCCTCGGGGGTGCGGGTGGTCTATTCCACCGAAGAATTCCGCCCCCTCGGCGAGCAGAGCGCGGCCTGTGCCGAAAACTGCATCTGTCCCAACAAGGGGGACCACCAGTGGCGCTGTACCGATCGCCGGGTGATCCTCGGCAGCTCTTCATATATCCCGCCGATCTTCGGGCTGACCATGGCGGGCGAGGTGGTCCGTGACCTGCTTGGGGACAGGACGCCCTGATGGATCCCTACTTCTGGCAGATTCCGACGCTGGTTGGCGTCGGCGTGATTGCCGGATTTCTCAATGTCCTGGCCGGCGGCGGTTCGCTGCTGACTCTACCGCTGCTGATATTTATCGGCCTGCCGGCGGCGGTGGCCAACGGGACCAACCGGATCGGCATATTCTGCCAGAACCTGTTCGCCATATCCGGTTTCCGCAAGCAGGGGGTCTTCCCGATACGGCTGGCCCTGCTCTGCTCGGTTCCGGCCCTGATCGGCAGTTTCGTCGGCGCCAATCTGGCGGTGGATATGGACGAGATGCTCTTTCGCCGGCTGCTGGCGGCGATCATGATCGGGGTTCTGATCTTTACCCTGATCGATCCCATGCGGCGCTGGCCGATCGGGCTGCAGCGGTGGTCGCCCTGGCGCATAGCCGTGCTGATCGTCACTTTTTTCGTGGTTGGAGTCTACGGCGGGTTTGTCCAGGCGGGGGTCGGTTTTCTGGTCATTTCCGGCCTGCTGGTTCACGGTCTTGACCTGGTGCGCATCAACGCGGTCAAGGTGATCGTCATCTTCGCCTTTACCATCGTCGCGCTCGGGGTTTTTATCGCCCACCAGCAGGTTGATTATGTCCTCGGCCTGGCGCTGGCGGTCGGCAACTCAGCCGGCGGCTGGGTGGCGACCCATGCGGCGGTGAAGAAGGGGCACGACTGGATCAAGAAGATTGTTTCTCTGACGGTGCTGGCTTTTGCCGTCAAGCTGCTGATCGGATAGGAGGCTCATGAAATCGACGTCGGATTCCAGATTTGCCCCGGCAAAGCGGGCTGGGCAGTCTAGCCTGTTGCGGCAGCAGGGGTATTTTTCGGTCGCCACGATAACCCGCCAGCTGCTCGATGCGCTGCCGGGTATCCTCTTCGTGCTCAATGGCCAGCGTCAGATCGTCTATGTCAATCGGGCTCTGCTGAAACTGGTCGAGATGGACGACGAATCGGCCTGCCTGGGGCTGCGCCCCGGAGAAGTTTTCGGCTGCAGTCATGCCAGCGAAATGCCCGGTGGGTGCGGCACCTCGGAGGCCTGCAGTACCTGTGGGGCGGTCCTGGCGACGCTGTCCGGCCTGGCCGGGCAACGCGATATGCGGGAATGCCGGCTGACCCGCTGTCGCAACGAACGCTTTGAGGCCCGCGATCTGCAGGTGGTGGCGACCCCTCTTGAGCACGCGGGCGAGCCTTTCGTGATCCTGGCGGTGGCTGATGTCAGCCACGAAAAGCGGCGGCAGGCATTGGAGCGGATTTTTTTTCACGACATCCTCAACTTGATGGGGAGCGTCCGGGGCTTTGCCGAATTGCTGCAGAACTATGAAATGGACAACCAGAAGGAGATTTACCGGTTGGTGCAAGAGGCCTCGGATCAGGTCATTGACGAGATCGAGGCGCAGCGGATGCTGCTGGCGGCTGAAACCGGAACCCTTCAGCTGCAGCCTGAACTGATCGAGGTTGAACCCTTTTTGTCCCGGCTGGCTGAAATCTACCTCTATCACCAGGCTGCCGAGGGCCGTTCCCTGGCGGTCGCTCCAGGGGGTTGTCCCCGATCGGTTCTGCTCAATACCGACCGGGTGCTGCTCGGCCGTATCCTGGGCAACATGATCAAGAACGCCCTCGAAGCTTCCGCTGTCGGGGGGGGCGTCACTCTGGGCTGCCGCCAGCAGGACGACCAGCTTGAGATGTCGGTGCATAATGCCGGGGCAATGCCGCGCTCTGTGCAGCTGCAGATATTCAAGCGACATTTCTCCACCAAAGGAGAATCGCGGGGGCTGGGAACCTACAGCATGAGGCTGCTGAGCGACTATCTCGGCGGCGAAATTTCCTTTGTCAGCGATGCTGGCACCGGCACGGTTTTCCGGTTGCGGTTACCTGTACTGATGGGGGCGGGCGGGGAGTAAGGGTGTCGTTGTTACCTGTTAGGCCCACGGTTTTCAGGGGAGGAGAGAAGGCATGAACCGAATGATCTGGCTGCTGTTGTCGGCCCTGTTATTCCCCGCTCAGGTTGTCGCCGCAGATGGCGACACGGGGACCATTCGCGGAACAGTCGGCGGCCACGGCCAGACCGCTTGTCGCGGCGTGGTGTCGCTGTGGGACGGCAGCGACGGGCGGTCTCCCGATCCGCGCCGCTATCTCATTATCCCGTTCAGCGCCGTCAACCTGGCTCCGTCATGTGCGTTTGAGTTGCAGGCTCCGGCGGGGAGTTATTATGTCGGTGCCCTGCTGCGGAAGACTCCGGGGCCCGAGCTGGGACCGCCGCGCCCTGGTGACCTGGTCTTCATGACGCCCGATCCGCACGGCGGGGTGGTCAGGGTCGAGCTGGCCGCAGGGCAGACCATCGATATCGGAAACCATGCAGAGGGTTGGCGCTATGAGGGGATGCAGGCGGATGCGCCTCAGGGAGTTTCCGGAACGGTGCGGGATATGGAGGGCAAGCCGGTCGCCGGGGTGCTGGTTTTTGCCTTTGCCGATGCCGAGATGACCCGCAGTCCGCTGGCGGTTTCCGCACGTACCGATGAAGAAGGCCGCTACCTGCTCAGGATCGATCGCCCCGGCCAGGTCTACCTGCGGGTCAAGGACGATTATGGCGGCGGGGCTCCGGTAGATGGCGGCTATGTCGGGGTTTTTGGCGGTGCCGTGCCGGCTGTGATCGAGGTTTCCGCGGCCGAAATGACGGCCGGTCGGGACATCCAGGTGTTTAAGGTCCCGGCTGGCCGAATCCGCAGTCGCGGTGACGCCGTGCCCATGCCGCGAGGAGAGAAATCGTCCAACTGAGCGGGCCGGCTTCAGGCGAGAAAATACCCCTGTCGATAAGTAGCGGATAATAATGCTTGACAACCTTGCCTGATATTCATTACAAATAAATACTACCCATCAAAAGTACCCGGCAACAGTGCTGTATGCCTTGCCGGCGCAAGAGAAAAGAATCAAAAGTGCCACAAACTGCCACAAACTGCCACGAATAAATAGATTAACGAGTAAATGAACAGGGGGAGAATGAATATGTCCGATTGTAAGGTCTCAGGCCACAGGAGCGTTCTTGTCGGGGTCAAGGCATTGGTGTGTCTGCTGATGCTCGTTTTGGCTCCGGTTTTTGCGCAGGCGGCAACATTAACGGCAAGCGATTGCGCACAGTGTCACGGAGCGAACGTCGCCCAGAACCATCACCAGTCGTCCTTTTATACTCAGGGCCAGTGTTCCTATTGCCACCAGGGGGTCACGACCAGCGGCGATTGTTCTTCCTGCCATGCGTTTAGCCAGAACAATAAGCATCACGACTCCGCTGCAGCGAAAAGCGGTGACTGCGCCCAGTGTCATACCGGGGTCGGTCAGCTTGGTGATTGCGCCAGTTGTCACCAGGGCAAGCTGAGGACACCCCACCACCAGGCGGCTGCGGCTGGAAACATCGACTGTTCCTCCTGTCATGCCACCTTGCAGGCCGGCAACGGCTGCCAGGGCTGCCACGGCAGCGACACCCGTTCGGCTCACCACACCGCGGCAGATACGAAAAACATCAGCTGCCAGTCTTGCCATCTCGAGATCCAGCCAGTCTCCGGTTGCGACAGTTGTCACAACGCTCAGTACTGGGGTACTTCGGTCGATGCGGATGGCGTCGTAACCCTGTTGACCGCGCGTGACCGTCACCATACCCAGGCCGCGGCCAACGGCAAAAGCTGTCAGGATTGCCATACCAATGCGACCCTCGAGCAGGACTGCCACGTCTGTCACCAGGGCGAATCGGCTCCCCGGCACCACTACGTCGCCAAAGAGGCCAAGATCGAGTGTGGCGTCTGCCACGATAATATCGTCGCCAAAAACAATTGCCAGGACTGCCACCAGGGCGCGACCCGCGATCAGCACCACGCCCGCGCCGCCGCTGACGCCAGCCTGACCTGTGCCTCCTGCCACAACGATGCGCCGGGCGAGTCGGCCTGTGTCAGCTGCCACGACGGGTCCTCCTGGGCGACTGACGGCGATGCCCGCACCCGCCACCATGGCTTGGCCACGGCAGGCAATGTCGCCTGTACCAGTTGCCATGCCACCCTCGATGCGAAAAACACCTGTACCGATTGTCACCAGCGCGGCGGTGCCCGCACGGCCCACCACGATTTTGCTGCGGTGACGCCAGGCTTTGAATGCGGCAGCTGTCACGACAGTCTGGCCGGCGCTATC
>NZ_JBFHGD010000225.1:0-5108 GCF_041583255.1 Trichloromonas sp.
CGATAGCGAAGAAGAATGACAGCCGCGGCGCAAAAGCATCGACGTCGAGACCTTTGGCGATCGCCGTCCGCACGTACTCGATGCCGTCGGCCAGGGTGAAGGCCAGCTCCAGCGCGTTGTTGGCGCCGGCTTCCTGGATATGGTAGCCGGAGATGGAGATGGAATTGAACTTGGGCATGTGCGTGCTGGTGTACTCGATGATGTCGGAAATGATCCGCATCGAGGGCTCCGGCGGGTAGATATAGGTGTTGCGGACCATGAACTCCTTGAGGATGTCGTTCTGGATGGTCCCGGCCAGCTGCTCCCGGGAAACCCCGGACTCCTCGGCGGCAACGATGTAATTGGCCAGGATCGGCAGCACGGCGCCGTTCATGGTCATCGAGACCGACACCTTGTCGAGGGGGATGTCGCCGAACAGGATTTTCATATCCTCGACCGAGTCGATGGCCACGCCGGCCTTGCCGACGTCGCCGACCACCCGGGGATGATCCGAGTCATAGCCGCGATGGGTGGCGAGGTCGAAGGCGACCGAGAGCCCCTGCTGACCGGCAGCGAGGTTACGCTTGTAGAAGGCGTTCGACTCTTCGGCGGTGGAGAACCCCGCGTACTGACGCACAGTCCAGGGACGACCGGCGTACATGGACGCCATCGGCCCGCGCACGAAGGGGGCGATTCCGGGGAGCGTATCGGCCGTCTCCAGGCCCTCCACATCGGCCTTGGTGTAGAGCGGCTTGACCCGGATCCCTTCAGGAGTATCCCACTGCAGCTTATCGAGGCTGTCGGACTTGGTTTCCTTTTTGACCAGAGCTTCCCAGTCGGCAACCGATTTCTTCTCAAATTGACTCATCGGAAAATACCTTTCCAGATTCATTATGGTTCAACAGGTGAGGGGTGAGGAGAGCTTCCACAGAGAAATTCTCTTCACCCCTCACCCCTCGCTCTTCTCTCTTCATTCAGCGGGTGACGACAGCCAGCACCTGCACTTCTTCGCCGTCGTAGGAAAGAAGCCGGTGCCGCAGGGAAGAATCGAAATAAACGGCATCGCCCTCTTCGAGAATGATCCGCTCCTCGTCCAGCAACACCTCGGCCCGCCCTTTGAGTATCAGCAGAAACTCCTCACCATCGTGATTATAGAGGGTCTCCTCGCCCGCCCGTTCGGAGATGGTCACCATGAAAGGCTCCATCTTCTTGTTGTGCTTGCGAAACGACAGGGCCTCGTAGGTGTAGCCATGGCCGGTACCGGCCTTGGATATCACCCGGCTGATCACCCGGCGCCCGCCCCTGCGAACCACTTCGTACTTGTGCTCCTCTTCTTCCTCTTCGAAGAAGTGCCCCATTTTCACGTCAAAAAACCGCGCCAGCTTGGACAGGGTGGCAATGGGCGGCGAAACGTTATTGTTTTCGATCTGCGAAATGAGCGCCGGAGAAAAACCCGTTTCACGAGCCACATCCTGAAGCGTCAGCTTGCGGGCCTTGCGCAACTTCTTGATCTTCGCGCCGATTTTGAATTCCATGGACAATCCTGCAGAAAAAATAGAATATAGTTTTATTCTGAAGGATATAACGGAAATGGTGAAAATTGTCAATATAATTTATTTACCTTAGGTAAAAACATTTACCCTGACTAAATCGCTACTTAGCATGCAGGCCATCCCCCTGCGGCCCCCTCAAAAGACCCCGTTTCCACCTCAGTAAAGACTCAAACCCGCGTTCTGTTTCGTTTCCGCACTGTTGAAGCCGCAGCTGGAGCAGGGGCACCGCTGCCGGCAGCCGCCCCCCCCTGGAGTTGCCCGCCGGTCACCGCCAGCCCGGTTGACATTTTTACGCGAATCTAGTACCTTACGAATCGGAGATAGCCGCATCGCTGCCAAGCCGTACGATGATCGCCGCTGTCGAATCATCTGCCGCCGATACCCACAGACCATAGAGGATTCCCTTGCCTGACCAACTGCTCGAACTCCCGCTGGGGCTGCGCCTCTGGCCACAGAATACGGGGGATGAACCCTTCCGTTTTGTCGAGGGGTACACCCTTAGCCCCCTTGAAAACACCACCGATTCCTATCGTTTTTCGATCATGGTCAACGCCGGCAAATTTCCCCAGGTGCTGGCTGCGCTGGCGCCGAAACTGCCGGACGAAACTTTTTTCATCCTCGAATTCTACCAGGATGACCAGCCTGCCGACCCGGCACAGAACCCGACACCGAAAATCTACTATTCGCCCTATCTGCCAACGGCAGAAATTTTGGAAACGATTGAACCCTTCCTGCCCCGCCTGGTCCACGACGGCTTCGTCGGCTTCGGCCTGGCCAATAACCGCGAAGGCGTCGAGCTCTTTTATTCCGAAGAAAAAGTTCTGACCTGCTTCACCGGCAACCACCTGCGCGTCACCGACCTGCTGGCCCACATGCAGATCCCCAACCGTGCCGATCTGCAGTTTCCCACGGACACTGGCCACGACCACCTGTCGCTCCTCTGCCATCAACGCAAATCGCTGCCGGAACCGTTCTGCAGCATGACTGAAACCGAGCTCGACTACACCTCGTTCTGCGACGACCTGACCGAACTCCTCGACATGTACCCGGTAGAGGACGATTTCTCTTTTTTCCTCTCCAAAAAAGAACAGGATCAGATCGAGGCGCGCCTGGCCGAACATCCTGAATATGCCGAATTTGCCGATGATGATTTCGGCGGCCTGCTGCTGGACTGGAACGATTTCGTCGACGAATGTGCCGCCGGCTTTCAGGGCGACCTCTGGGAATACCACCAGGGCCTCAAGCTGCGCGATCTGATCGAATTCGTCATTGTCGGTGTCCCGCAACCGCTGGGCAGCAAGATCAACGAGATCGTTTCCGAAACAGACCAGAAGCTGCAGCAGAACCTGGTCGATCGCCGCAAGCGCCTCGATCCGCCCTGCGACGGCTTGCCCATCCGCGAAGACCGTTTCTGGTACCAGGGCATCGTCTGCAACCAGGGGGTTCCCCTGCGCCGCGACCTGATTCGCCAGGGCTGGTTCAATCGCTGACCACCGGCGCCGGCCAACCGCTGACACATCCGCCAAGACCAGCCGCGCCCCCTGGCCCCTAACCACCAACACCGGTATCTCGCCATGATCGCCCTGATAGCAGCCGTCCCCCTTGAAACCAGCCTGCTGCGCCGCTTTCTCAGCCCCAGCGAGGTGCGCAACTGCGGCGGCCGCGATCTCTACCTGGGCACCCGTTCAGGCCTCAGCGTATCCCTGCTGCACAGCGGCATCGGCAAGGCCAACGCGGCAGCCGCCGCCACCTCGCTGCTCGCTTTCTGCCGGCCGACAGCGGTCATCGTGATCGGCTGCGGGGGGGCCTTTCCCGGCTCAGGGCTGCGGATCGGCGACCTCGCGATAGCCTCCGAAGAAATTTACGGCGACGAAGGGGTTCTGGCGCCCGGCGGCTTTCTCGACATGGAAGCGATCCAGCTGCCGCTGGTGCAACGCAATGGACAGAGCTATTTCAACCGTTATCCGGTCTCCCCGCTGCTGCTGGAAAAAGCGCGCGCCCTGCTCAACGCAGAAACCGCCGGCCCGTGTCCCGCTGCCGCCTGCGGACCCTTCGTCACCGTATCGACCTGCTCGGGAACACTGGACGGCGGCACGAAACTGGCCCGCCGCACCGGCGGTATCTGTGAAAACATGGAAGGGGCGGCGGTAGCCCAGGTCTGCGCCATGCACAATGTCCCCTTTCTGGAGATTCGCGGCATTTCCAACTTGGTCGAGGACCGCGATCCTTCCAGGTGGAACATCAAGGCGGGCACAGAAATCGCCCAGCTGGCCGTTCAGGAGCTCCTCAGCAACTGGCACGACCGGAAGGAATCCGCATGACCCGCTCGCTGTCCCTCGGTTACTCGCCCTGCCCCAACGACACCTTCATTTTCGACGCCCTGGTCCATCGCCGCATCCCCCTTTGCGATCTCGTCTTCCATGAACGCCTCGAGGATGTCGAAACCCTCAACGCCCTGGCCATGCGCGCGGTTCTCGACCTGACCAAGGTCTCTTACCACGCCTTTGGCCACCTGCGCCAAAACTATGCCCTGCTGCGCAGCGGAGGGGCCCTCGGCCGCGGCTGCGGGCCGCTGGTGGTGGCCGCCCGCCCGCTCGACATGGAACAGTTGCGCCACCAGAAGATCGCCATTCCCGGAGCAATGACCACCGCCAACCTGCTGCTTCAGCTCTACGGAGAAGGCTTCGAACGGGTCGTCCCCATCCCCTTTGACCGCATCATGACCGCGGTGGCGGGAGGCGAATTTGCCGCCGGCGTGATCATTCACGAGTCGCGCTTCACCTACCGTCAGCATGGGCTGCACCAGGTTCTCGATCTCGGCCAGTGGTGGGAAGCAACTACGGGCCAACCGATCCCGCTGGGAGGCATCCTGGTGAAGCGCTCGCTCGGTTCGCGGCTGATTGCAGAAATTGACGCGTCCCTGCGGCGCAGCATCGAATTTGCCTTTGCCCACCCGGAGGCATCGCGCCCCTACATCAAGGCCCACGCCCAGGAACTTTCCGACGCGGTCATCGACAGCCATATCGGGCTGTACGTCAACAAGTTCTCGCTCGATCTCGGTGATGAGGGGCTCGCGGCCGTGGCCGCCCTGTTGACACGGGCCGAGCAGCGAGGCCTGATCCCCCCCTGCGACCTCCCCTTGATCGAAACCCCGGTTACGGCCCCCTGAGCTCTTCCGACAGCCCCAACGCCGTTCAATTCCCGCTCTTTCCAGTGAAAACCCCTAAAACCACAGAATACGCGGTTTGATAACGGGCCAGGTCAAACCTGCAATCGATTTTTTTTCATTTTATCCATCTCCGCTCACGCCTTACGGCAAACAGAAAAATTCAAAATACCGGTCTATTTTACATAAACACAATAATTATGGATAGTTACGGTCATACTTTCAGTTTTGATGAAATTTCATGCAGGGTAAATTTGTCAATTTAAACAAACGGTCTACTCTTCAAAACGGTAAAACAACCTAACATGCTGTTTTACTGGGACTTTTCGAAATTTTTTTATTGCATGAATAATTCATGCGCCTATAATTTAACCATATTGACGAATCAGCAAGGTCATCTGCATCATTCA
>NZ_JBFHGD010000226.1:0-5073 GCF_041583255.1 Trichloromonas sp.
CGAAGCGGTCATCAAAGCCCGTTCGATGGTCAGCAACGCCCGCAGTGACGGAGAAAAAATGTCGGCGCAGAACGCCCTCTCCGACACCCTGAAATCATTGTTCATGGTGGTCGAACGCTACCCCGACCTCAAGGCCGACAAGGCCTTCCGCCAGCTCGGGGCGCGAATCACCGAGATCGAGGACATGATCGCCGACCGCCGCGAGCTCTTCAACGAGTCGGTGAACATCTTCAACATCCGCATCGAGCAGTTTCCCGACGTGATCGTCGCCAAGCTGTTCAACTTCGCCGGCCGCGCCCTCTGGCAGATCGACCCGGCCCACCGCGCCGACGTCGAGGTCAGCTTTCAGCACAGCTGATCCAAGAGATCCGCCATCCGAATACTGAAACGGGTCGGCCAGCGCCGACCCGTTGACTTTTCAACTGCCTTCCGCCATCCGCCTTCCGTCCTCCGGCGTAACATTTCCGGTTGCCAGATCCAGCAGCACCCCGCATAATAACCCTTTGCCACACCGCCCCAAAACCCTATTCACGGAGGCATAGCATGATCAAGCATATCGTTTTCTTCAAATTCAAGCCCGATGCCGCTGAAGCCGACATCGTCGACCTCGAAAAGAGCCTCAAGGCCCTCCCCAACCAGATCGACGACATCGTCTCGTTCTGCTGCGGCCGCGATGTACTCCACACCGAGCGTTCCTATGACCTGGCCCTGGTCTCCGAGTTCGCCGACCTCGATGCGCTGAACCGCTACCAGGTCCACCCCGATCACCAGGCGGTGGTCGCCAAGGTCAAACAGCTCGCCACGAGCGTGGTGGCCGTCGATTACGCTTGTTGATGAACGGACAACGCAGGGAAGAGATTCAACGCGGCCTGGCGGTCGCCATCGTGCTGAAAAAGGATCAGAAGAGCGGCAAGCTCACCGAGGGGGTCGTCAAGGACATCCTGACCAGCGCCCCCTTTCACTCGCGGGGGATCAAGGTGCGGCTGGAAGACGGCCAGGTCGGCCGGGTGCAGGGCCTGGCCGGCCAGAGCGGCCACTGAGCAGAGAGCCCAAACAGGAAAAGCCCCGGTCATTTTCGCCGGGGCTTTTCTTTATCTGGAATGTTTCTTACAAAATCCCCGTGGGGGATTTTCTTGATTGTTCCAACTCATGTAGCTATTTGGATTTATGGGGTGGATCCTACGTGGCCAGGTGGCTCAGAGACGGTCATCATGTCTTCCTCCTTTGCCTTGTGCATTTGTATTAAAGGTACCATGCAGCCGGCCGATGTAAAGCGCCGCGAATGATTATTTAATCCTAAGAACCTCAGCACCCGAGAAAGAAGACCGCCAGCAGGGTCAGGCCGATACCGAGCAGCCGCCTCGGGGTCAGCTTTTCCCGGTAGATGAGCACCGAGAGGATCATGGCGATGACGAAGTGCATCCCGGTGATCAGGACGATCGCCGACAGCGGGCCGCTGGCAAGGGCGCTTAAAAAGGCGTAAAAACCGAAAAAATTGAGCACTCCCATGAGGATGCCGAGCTTTACCGCCTCGCCCCGCCGGCCATCCTCTCTGTGCCGACCCCATTTCCTTTCTATCGCCAGCGAGAACCCCGTCGCCAGCAGGTAGGAGAGGGCCATGAAGGCGGCCTTGCTGGTGGCGACCGCGGCGAACTTGCTGGAGATGGAGGCGAGTGCGCCGCACAGCACGCAGGTGGCGATCAGCAGCAGGCCGCTGCGGGTGTTGCCGTCCGGGCGGACGGCGCCCCTGGCTTCACCCGCCATCACGGCGATCACCGCCAGCCCCGCCAGCACGCCGGCCCATTGCAGCGGATCGAGCCGCTCGCCGAAATAAGCCAGCGAAAAGAGGATCACCACCAGGATGCTCAGGCGGGTGAGCGGAAAGGTCAGGGTCGCCGGCAGGTGCCGGAGGGCTTCCATGTGAGCGACGGTGGCTACGGAGAAGGCGAGGCTGTTGACCAGCGCCATGCCGACCAGGATCGACAGGCTGCCGACCGCATCCCCCGAGGCCAGAAACGTCGCGCCGCTCAGCAGGGTGACGGTCCCCATGAAGACCGTCGTGGTCAGGGACGCGCTGCAGTTGCGTTCGGCAACCACCTTGTAGAGAAAGCGCTGGGTGCCGAGCAAAAGGAGGGCGGCAACGCTGAAGAGATACCAGGAAGTCATGGGGGATCGGCGGCCACTGCGGGAATGATCCGCACCCGGGCGCTCCCTTTGCTGAGAAAGCCGATCGCACGGGCGGCCGACCGCGACAGGTCGATGAAGGGGATCTTGCGGGGCCGGCAGCGGTCATTGACGGTGACGGTCACCTCGCGGCCGTTGGCCAGGTTGACCACCCGCACCCTGGTGCCGAAGGGCAGACTGCTGTGGGCGGCGGTCAGCTTGTCGTGATCGTAGAGCTCACCGGACGCCGTGCGCCTGCCGGCGAAGCGCTTGGCGTAGTAGGTCGCATGGCCGATCTCGCCGCCGGCGCCCATCGCGGGTTCGCCGGCGGCCAGGGGTTGCCCGACCCAGAGCAGCAGCAGGACCAGCGCCAGCAGCCTGCCTATTTTTTCTCTTTGCCATCGCGGAGACATGTCATCTTTTACACCGAATCCGAAGAATTTGACAGCAGATTCAAATCCCCGCCACCAGCTCAGCCTTTCTGCAGATAGGCCGAAACCGCCTCGGCCACCCGGCGGCCCTCGCGCATGGCCAGGATCACCGTCTGCGGCTCGTGAACCACGTCGCCGGCGGCAAACACCCCTTCGCGGGTGGTCATGCCGTAATAGGGCTCCTGTTCGGTGATAACATACCCCTTGTCGTTGGTGTTGATACCGGTGGTGGTCGACACGATCCGGGCGAAGGGCTTCTGGCCGATGGCCACGATCACCTTGTTGCAGGGCATCTCCCGCTCGCTGCCGGGCATCGGCAGGATCAAACCGTCACGCCCTGCGACCTGACGCGGGGCAAAGCCCTGCAGGGTGACCCCGGTAACCCGCTGCTCGCCGTGAATGCGGCTGATGCTGGTCTGAAACAGGAACTTGACCCCTTCCTCGAGGGCTTCGCGGTACTCCTTCTCGCTCGATCGCCGCTCCTTTTCGGTGACGATGTCCATCACAGTCACCGACGAGGCGCCCAGGCGCAGGGCGGTGCGGGCGGCATCGACGGCGACGTTGCCGGCGCCGATCACCACCACCCGGTCGCCCTTGGCGATCGGCAGGTGGGTTTCGGGCAGCGACCCTTCCCGCACCAGGTTGACCGTTTCGAGAAAATAGATCGCCTGCATGGCGCCGGGGAGCTCCTCCCCCTCGACCCCGAGTTTTTTCGACAACCCGGTGCCGGTGCCGATGAAAATCGCCCGATAGCCCATGGCGAACAGCTGGTCGATGGTCAGATCCTCGCCGATCACCACCCCGGTCTCGATCCGCACGCCGAGTCCGCGGACGATTTCGATCTGGCGGGAAACCATTTCCTTGGGCAGCCGGTACTCGGGGATGCCGTAGCGCAGAACCCCGCCGGGGACCGCGTGGGCTTCGAAAATGGTCACCCGGTAGCCTTCCTTGGCCAGGATCGCCGCCACCGACAACCCGGCCGGGCCGGAGCCGATGACCGCCACCTTGGCCTTGATGCGGTCGAGGGTCAGCTCCATTTCGCGGTCGGCCAAAAACCGCTCGAGCTTGCTGATGCGGATCCCCTCTCCCTTGCGGCTGAGGACGCAGGAGCCCTCGCACTGCTCGTTGTGCGGGCAGACCCGGGCGCAGATCACCGCCAGGTTGCTCTTTTCGTTGAGAATGTCGATGGCCAGCTGGTAATCGCCATCGACGATCGCCTGGGCGATTTCGGGAATCCGGTTTTCGATGGGACAGCCGCCGACGCAGGCGGGTTTTTTACACTTGAGACAACGGCGGGCCTCGGCGATCGCCTCGGCTTCGCTGAAGCCTTTTTCCAGTTCTTCAAAATTGAGCATGGGAAACCTTTGGGTAAAAACAGTCCACCTTGGTAAATTGGTCATACCAATCAGGATAGCGGCAGACGCGGGCTAAAGTCAAGAGCCGGCCTCAATCTACCGAAGCCAAGCCCCCCCTTGAATAAAGCAGAATTTGTGTTTTATGTTTAACAACAGTCTCTTTATCGAAGAAAGGCAAGGCCATGATGATCCGCGTCGAGTATCCCGACGGAACCCACCAGCTGGTGCGCCCCTACGTGTTGAGCCAGCTGATCGCCAAACAGGCCATTACCCGCTTCGAACGCTCGGGAGGCTGGGCCGTTCTCGGCGAAGCCCGCCTGCGCTCGGCCGGGGGGTCGTTTCACAGCGGCAAGAACCGCCGCGCTTCAGCCTGATTCGGCGCCGCCCCTTTCACCCCCCGCTGAACGATGCCCTACGCCCTGCTCGCCGACCTGGCGCTCTTACTGCATTTCGGCTTCATCCTCTTCGTTGTCGCAGGCGGATGGGCCGTGCTGCGCCGTCCGCGCCTGGCCTGGCTGCACCTGCCGGCCGCGGCCTGGGGGACGGCGGTCGAAATCGGCGGCTGGTTCTGCCCCCTCACCGACCTGGAAAATCACTGGCGACGGCTCGGCGGCGGCAGCGGTTACGACAGCTCCTTCATCGACCGCTACCTGACCCCGCTGATCTATCCCGACAACCTGACCCGCGAAACCCAGATCATCCTCGGCCTGCTCGTCCTTACCCTCAACCTGCTGGTTTATGGCTGGCTGCTGCTGGCAAAAAACAGGCCCCCCGGCTAGGAGAGATCAGGAAAATTTTCGAAATCGATCAGCAGGGCGAGGGGAATGAAGGTATCGAGCTCGTTGCGGGGAGCGCCGAGAAAATGAGCGGTGAACGCGCGGAACAGGTCGAGCTCTGCCTCGAAGGTGCGGCGGAATTCCCAGCGCAATGAGTCCATCGCCAGGGGGTCGGCAGCGGTAAAATTCAGGCTGCACCACTCGTCGGAAAAACTCTCGCCCGAGCCGTCGATGTTCGGCAGCCCGTGCAGCCGGCAGGTCATGGGGCGATGGGCGTAGACCAGGCAGCTGCCGTCATCCCCCAGCAGCGGGCAGGGGGTCAGGTCGGCCTCGGGCATCTCGGTCCAC
>NZ_JBFHGD010000227.1:0-4951 GCF_041583255.1 Trichloromonas sp.
CGGCAGCTCCCAGCGACGAGTTGTAGTAGGCCGCGCGCACCCCGTTGGCCCGCAGGGCGTCGACCTGGTCCTTCATCAGGGAAATCAGCGGCGACACAACGATGCCGATGCCGGGCCGGTGCAGCGCAGGGATCTGGTAGCAGAGCGACTTGCCGCCGCCGGTCGGCATCAGCACAAAAGCATCACTGCCGGCGATCAGTCCGTCGATGATGATCTGCTGGCTGGATCGGAAGGCCCCATAGCCAAAGACATCGCGTAGGGTTTCGAGGGGAGTTCCGGTCATGCCGGCCTGCTGTGGAGGAATTTCCCCAGCGCCATGTCGACGGTCCGGATATGGCGGATCAGCCAGAGCATTACGGCCTCGTTGGTTTCTATCAGCAGTCCAAGGGTGCTCCCCTCCTGTTGCAGGTGCCGCTGCCAGCCCTGAAGCTTTTCGCTGAACTCCTGGTGTTGCTTGCGGTGCATGCCGACCTCAGGGTACGCGTGTACGGTCATCAGGGCCTCTTCGGCGCTGAAATGCTCGACAACGTAGGTGTCGAGGAATTCAAAGAGCCTGACGACTTCCTGACGCCCCTTTTTCTGCTGGCAGGCTTCGATCAGCGAGTTAAAGCGTTTGAACAATTCCTGGTGCTGGGCGTCGATCATGGGATAGCCGATGGCGTAGCTGGCGTTCCAGGCAATAGTCATGAAACAGGTCCCTTTCTATGATGAATGGCTTTATTCGATCCCGTACTCCGCCCAGCGCCGCTCCAGCAGCAGAAGGATGTCCGGGTCCGCTTCCACGAGGCGCCTCTGCTGACGACCGGTAAGATCGACACCGACCCGGACTCCGTCAATCAGGATGTCGCGGTCGGCCTGCAGCCGGTTGATCGCACGCCAGTAGGCTTCCGAGGGATCCTGCACATCGACATCGGCATCGAACACCATCAAGAGGCGCGAATGCTTCAGCAGCCCCTGCTGCCACAACTGGTCTATCAGCCGCCGGCCCTGCCCGGCGGCCTGTTCGGTGAGGGAGATCAGGGCGCAGCCGTGAAAAATCCCCTCCATCGGAAAATTGATGTCCCTGATTGCCGGAAAGTCGACTTGCAGCAGCGGCAGAAACAACCGCTCGGTGGCCTTGGCCAGATAGCAATCTTCCATGGGCGAGCGCCCGACCACGGTGCAGGGGTAGATCGCATCACGCCGGCGGGTGATGGCGGTCACGTGAAACACCTGCGCCGGAGACGCCTCGACATAGTAACCGGTATGATTACCGAAAGGGCCCTCGTTACAGGTCACAGCGAGATCGACAATTCCCTCGATAACGATCTCGGAGGACGCCGGCACTTCCAGGTCACAGGTCGTGCAGCGGGCCATGGCCACCGGAACCTGTCGCAGATAGCCGGCAAAAGAGACCTCGTCGATGCCTCCTGGTAGCGGCACCCCGGCGGCGTAGGTCAGCACCGGGTCTCCGCCGATGGCGATAGCCACCGGCATCGGCTTGCCGCGAGCCTGCCAGGCCCGGAAGTGCCGGGAGATGTCAGCCTGTTCGCTCCAGTGAATGGCGGCGGTTCTGTCATCGACAATCTGCACCCGGTACATACCGCAGTTTACCCGCCCTGTCACCGGCTCCCGTGAAAAAACCATCGGCAGGGTCAAATAGCGGCCGCCATCGCCGGGCCAGACCTTTAACGCTGGTATCGCACAGAGATCTGGCGCCTGCTTCTCGACCAACTCCTGACAGGGCGCCTGCTTAACCAGACGTGGCAGGAAGGCCGGCGCCTCGACCAGTTTCCTGAGCCGCTCCTCGGCGCTTTGCCCCGACGATTTTTCCAGGTCGCGGGCAATCCGCTGGGTCAACGCATCGAGATGGTCGGTCCACAGCGCCCAGCCGATCCGGCGATAGGAGCCAAACAGGTTGGTCAGCACCGGCATTTCATGCCCCCTGACCTTTTCGAACAGCAACGCCTTGCCATCCGCCTGCTTGCTCACCCGTTCGGTGATTGCGGCGATTTCCAGATCCGGATCGACCTCGACCTTGACACGGCAGAGCTCACCGCTTTCTTCAAGCAGATCGACAAAGCCCCTGAGATCCTGCATGGACATCGCTGAAGTGCCTCCTGTTCCAATCAAGTCCTGGGCGTACCACCTTCTCGGCAACGCTTAGCAACCCCGCAAGCCGGGATCCCGTTCTGCGTCCGGTCATCGCGATCATGCTCAGGCCGTTTGGGCAAACCTGCATAGGCGCACGCACTCGGTGTCCCTCTGCAACGGCAAGAGCGATCACCTCGAATTTTCAAATCAGCTTAACGTTTTCCTGGACCAATTACAAAAAATAAAAAAAGCCCCCGGTGCTGCCGGGGGCTTTGGGTGCTTCAAATTAAACTGAATCAGAAGATGGCAAGTTTGGCCATTTCCATAACGCCGCCAGGCAAAATACCGAGGTAGAGCACACCAATGAGGGCCAGAACAATCGATACCACCGCGCCAACATTCATGGTAACCCAGTCATATTCTTCAACAGCATCCTTGAAGTACATAAAAACCATGACCCGGAGGTAGTAATACAGGGAAACAGCCGAATTCAGCATGGCGATCACCGCCAGCCAGATATATCCGGCCTTGATGGCCCCGGCGAAAATAAAGAACTTACCTGCAAACCCTGCCATCGGCGGGATCCCCATCAGTGAGAAGAGGAAGATGGTCATTGCCACGCCAAGCAGGGGACGTTTGTAACCGAAGCCGGAGAAGCCGTCGAGGGTCAGATTCTCTTCACCCTTTTTGCCTGCCAGAACCAGAACGGCAAAGGCACCGAGGTTCATGAAGGTGTAAGCCAGCATGTAGAAGAGAATACCCGACATACCGATTTCGTTGGCGGCAACGATACCGACCAGAGCATAACCGGCATGCGCGATGGAGGAGTAGGCCAGCATCCGCTTGAGGTTGGTCTGGTAGATAGCGACCACGTTACCGGCGGTCATGGTCAGTACGGCGAGGACCCAGAGCAGCGAGGTCCAATCGCTCTGCAAACCGCCAAGACCAAGGGTCAGAATCCGGATGAAAGCCGCGAATGCCGCCGCCTTGGGGCCGGCGCTCATAAAGGCAGTGATCGGCGTAGGAGCGCCCTGGTAGACGTCCGGGGTCCACATATGGAAGGGGGCAGCGGCGATCTTGAAGAGAAAGCCCGTGCTCAGCAGCAGCATGCCGGCGACAGTCAGCGGATTCGACAATTCACCCGGATGGGCCGAAAGGTACAGGCCGATGTCGGCGACGTTGGTGGTCCCGGTAACGCCGTAGATCAGTGCAATCCCGTAAAGAAGGAAACCCGTGGAAAATGCACCAAGCAGGAAGTATTTGAGCCCCGCTTCGTTGGACTCGGTTTTGTCGCGGAGAAAACCAGCCAATACATACAGAGAGATAGACAACACTTCAAGACCAAGAAAAATGGTCATCATGTCCGTCCCTGAAGCCATCCACATGGCCCCAGCGGTGCAGAACAGAATCAGCGAGTAATACTCACCAACGTCAAAGTTTTCACGCTTCAGGTAACCATCCGACATCAGGATGCTCAATCCAGCTGCGATCAGGAAGGTGAAATTGAAGAACGTGGCAAAATTGTCCAGCGCCACGTGCCCGGCGAAACCGAATTCGGGTTCGTTCCAGGCTCCATACGAAACGAAACCGGTGATTACCAGGGCAACAACACTGAACCACGATATAATCGAAGTTTTGCCTTTAGGCAGGAAGACGTTGACCAGCAGGATCAGCATACCGAAACAAGTCAGCACCAGCGATGGCATGATTGCGGCAAAGTTGACGTTCTGCATGGCGGTTTGCACCAGATTTTCCATGGAAATGCTCCTTCGGAAGCGGTTTAAGCTTTATTCAAACTTGAGTTATTTCATTTCCAGATGGCCGGGAATAACGGACTCGACCATGGCCACCTGCTGCTTCCCTTTGACTTGCTGGATCAGCTGATCAACGGCAGGATTCATCTTGTCGAAGAAGGTATTCGGATAGACCCCGATCCAGAAGACGAACAGCAGCAGCGGTACCATCAGCGCCACTTCGCGGACCGACAGGTCGGCCAGTTTCTGGTTGGCGGGGTTTTTCAACTCACCGAACATGACCCGCTGGAACATCCAGAGCATGTAGACGGCGGCGAGGATGACACCGGTGGTGGCGAAGACGCCGAACCAGCGCAGCTCACTTTCATAGGCTCCCATGAGGATCAGGAACTCACCGACGAACCCGTTGGTGCCGGGAAGCCCGACGGAGGAAAAGGTCATAATCATGAAGATCGTGGCAAATACCGGCATCTGCTTGGCCAGGCCACCGAACTCGGCAATGGCGCGGGTGTGACGACGCTCGTAAATGAATCCGACGATAAGGAACAGTGCCCCTGTCGAAATTCCGTGATTAATCATCTGAATAATACCGCCGGACCAGCCCTGAATGTTCATGGCAAAAATGCCGAGCATGACGAAACCAAGGTGCGATACGGAGGAGTAGGCCACCAGCTTCTTGACATCATCCTGCATCATGGCAACCAGTGCACCGTAGATGATGCCGATGACAGCCAGCAGGGAAAGGAACGGAATGAACTGCTGGGTCGCATCCGGGAAGAGCGGGATGGCAAAGCGAACGTAACCGTAGGTACCCATTTTCAGCAGGATAGCGGCCAGGATGACCGACCCGGCCGTCGGGGCTTCGGTATGGGCATCAGGCAACCAGGTGTGAAACGGGAACATCGGGACCTTGATCGCGAAGCTGAAGGCAAAGGCCAGGAAGAGCCAGGTCTGCAGTTCGGGAGTGATGGCCATCTTGTAGAAGTCGATAATGCTGAATCCGCTGATATCCATCCCCGACTGAACCGCGTGGTAGTAAATGTAGATGATCGCCACCAGCATCAACAGTGAGCCGACCGCTGTGAAGATGAAAAACTTGATGGCAGCATAGATGCGGTTCTTAC
>NZ_JBFHGD010000228.1:0-4949 GCF_041583255.1 Trichloromonas sp.
AACACCAAGTTCAGAGGCATAATCAGCCGGTTTGTCACCCGCCTGCATGAACAGCTCGCCGCCATGGACGCCGCAGCCGAAACCGATAATTTTGACGAACTGGGCAGGTTGGGCCACTGGCTCAAGGGCGCCGGTGGGACGGTCGGTTTCAGCGTTTTTACCGAGCCGGCCATCATGCTGGAGCAGCAGGCAAAATCAGGCAGCGCGCAGCAGCTGAAAGAGACCATTCTTCTGCTGCGGGAGCTGGCGAATCGTATTGAACTGGCCGGGGAGGCGGCTGCCGCGCCGCGGGACGCTGTGCTTAACGGGGATGCCAGGACAGCAGGCGCCGAGGGGATTTTAACCGCTGCGCCAGCCGGGCCGATCGTTTCGCGGCTGGCGGGCAACCCACGGCTACATCGTACCATCCGCATGTTTATCGCCAGGCTGGAAGAAAAGATTGTCGTGATGGACCAGGCTGTGGCAACGGAAAATATGGCCGAGTTGGCCAGTTTGGCCCATTGGCTTAAAGGGGCAGGCGGTACCGTTGGTTTCGATGATTTCACCGAACCTGCAGCAAGCCTGGAACATTTGGCCAAGGCTGGCGAGAGTGCGGCGGCGGCTGCGGCCCTCGAAAAAGTAAGGGCCCTGGCCCTGGCTATTGCTGCTCCCGAAGGCGAAAAATGTGACATTGAAATGACAGCAGGTTAATTTAGGGTACAATTATATCTGTGTTTTTTGTAATTAAAGCAAGAGGCAGGGAGGTCGCAGGAGGCAGGCATGATCATTTCAGATGAAAACACCCATCAACTGAAACGAGCCACGATCATGATCGTGGATGATGAGCCGATCAATATCGAGGTAGTGCAAGCCTTTCTCGAGGACGATGACTATTGTAATTTTACCTGCGTTGACGACTCGACCCAGGCCATGAGGATTCTTGAAGAGTCCCGGCCCGACCTGCTGCTTCTTGATCTCATGATGCCGGATGTTTCCGGTTTCGATATTCTCGATTCGGTCAGAAAACATCCGAAATTCAAGCATCTCCCGGTCATTATCCTGACTGCCGCAACTGACACCGAAAGCAAGCTCAGGGCCCTGGGCCTCGGCGCCACCGATTTTCTGGCCAAGCCTCTCGATCAGAGCGAACTGGTGCTGCGGGTGCGCAACACCCTCGGGGCCAAGGCGTATCAGGACCAGCTGGCTTATTATGACCCGTTGACCAAATTGCCGAATCGGCAACTCTTTCTCGAAGACCTTTCCTGGGCTTTGAAGGGGGCGAAACGTTACAGTGAGCCGCTGGCACTGCTGAATATCGAAATCGACAAGTTCGACAAGATCAATGACACGATAGGACTCAGTGCTGGAGATGAGGTTCTGCTAATTGTTTCCAAGCGTATTCAGAAAATGATCAGGGAGGCTGATCTGCTGGGAGTCTCGGTGGACGACGAAGACGCCGCGCTGAACTTGTTTCACCTTGACAGCAGCATCTTCTCATTGATCCTGGATCGGATACCCGGCCTCGAAAGAGCCGCTCAAGTGGCGGAACGGATCGTACAATCTATCCGGGAGCCGATGCAGGTGGAAGGGCGTGATATCTATTTGACGGCAAGTATCGGCATTGCGACCTATCCGACGGACAGCGACGATCCTTCGGTGCTGATGCGCCTGGCTTCGAGCGCCAAGGATTTCGTGAAAAAGAGCGGCGGAAATGCTTTTCAATTTTCTTCCGTTTCGATCAACGAAATGTATGAAAAAAGGCTGGCATTGGAAACCAGGCTGCGCCAGGCGCTGGAAACTAACCAGTTCGAACTTTATTATCAGCCGAAAGTCGATACCGCTTCCGGTGTGATCAAGGGGGTTGAAGCGCTGATCCGCTGGAACAGTCCCGAAGGGATGATTTATCCAGACGCCTTCATCCCCCTGGCAGAAGAGACCGGTTTGATCATACATATCGGCAGGTGGGTTTTGACGCGGGCCTGTCGGCAGTTGAGGTTGTGGCAAGAAGCAGGTGCGCCGATCAGTATGTCGGTCAACCTGTCGGCACGACAGTTTTCCGACCCGGAATATATGGAACTGCTCAAGCGCCTTATTCTCGAAAGCGGTGTTGATACCTCTTTCCTGACCCTTGAACTTACCGAAAGCCTCCTTCTTGACGATATTGACAAGAAAATAAGGCTGTTGCATGACCTTAAATCGCTGGGTGTTAAACTCTCCATCGACGATTTCGGCACCGGTTTTTCATCGCTCAACTACCTGCGCCGGCTGCCGGTTGATGAACTGAAAATCGACCGTTCCTTCGTCATGGAAATAGACGGGAGTGACGACAGTCGCGCCATCGTCGCCATCGTCGTGTTTCTCGCCCAGAGTCTCGGACTCTCCACGGTTGCCGCGGGCGTGGAAAAAATAGAGGAGCTCGAATTTCTGCAGAAGCTCGGTTGCGAGCAGTACCAGGGGTTTTATTTCAGCCGTGCAGTAACTGCGGACAAGCTGACTGAAATGCTTATCTCTCCGGTCAGGGGGAGTTCTCAAGGTTGTGAGGTCTGTCTCTGAAAGGTGAAAAACCAGTTGATATGTAGCGCGCTGTAACTGGTTTCCATCCGGAAATTCCTGAGTTTTGATGGTCGAGCCCAGTTGCCGCCGAGATGTAGGCCAAGCCATTTGGATCCTGGCCCCATATTCGAGGGACTGACCAACAATGACCTTCGGGAAGCCGTTTTTGGGCGCACTACTCCCCATTTATCGCGATACGCTTGTCCGTTTTATTTTCGCGTACTCGTCAGCGGGCACTGTTGGCTTCCAATATCACTGAGCTTGCCAGCCCTGAATGCTCTCGCCCAGTTTTAAAGGGTAGTTTTCGGCAGGGAGAGTTGGCGTGATGCCTCATAAGCAGATATGCCGGTTTCAACAACCAATTTTACGGCTTAGTTTCGAAACTCTTTCGAGTGCCGGCCGTTCTCGTCATTTTGACCCCTCCAGTAGCTGGTGTTAACATTGGTGTCCGATTTTTTAACTTACATGAAAAAAAGTAATCCTTGGTCTCTTCACTATTCTCTATTAATTATAGGATTGCTGCCACCATGCACATGCCTAATGACACTGCCGTTACATGGAACTGAATGCAGGATCGACGTTATTGTCTGAGCGCTTCCCAGCTTCCCTTGCGTATCGACTCTGCACCCTGGAGAAGCCTGATGCGCATGTAAGTCCCCATCGGGGGGGGCAGTTATAAGGGCGCAAGCCGAACAAAAAAAACCCGGTCGCAGTTGCGACCGGGTTGATTTTTTAGTTGGTGCCGAAGGCGAGACTCGAACTCGCACGAGCAATTGCCCACCACCCCCTCAAGATGGCGTGTCTACCAGTTCCACCACTTCGGCAAAGCGGATGTATATATACTGATTTAGGCTTAGGGTGTCAATATTAAATCTGACGTTTTTTATTTTTTTTCTGCCTCAGCTGCCGCGGGTTGCGGAGCAGGCTCTGCAGCAGGGGCAGGAGCCGTGGGCGGGGCGGCAGTGGTTACGCTCGAAGGCATGACACTGGATGAACCGGGCTGCCCGTAGAAATAGGCCAAGGTCAGGCTGGTGAGCATGAAAATAATGGCTGCTGAGGTGGTCAATTTACCCATGAAACTCTGGCCGCCAGCTGCGCCAAATACGGTCTGGCTGCCGCCAGCACCGAAGGATGCGCCCATGTCAGCCCCTTTACCGCCCTGCAGCAGGACGATGGCGATCAGCGCCAGGCAGACAAGAATGTGTAGAATAATTAAAAATGTGGTCATTGTGCCGTTTTCTCCCTCGAATATGTCGTTAATACAGGACCAGGGACTGTAACACATTTGGTTGCCACTTCAAAGTAGAAATATCTACCCTCGCTTGAAGTGGATAATGCGCGCGAAGTCTGCCGCCTTGAGGCTGGCGCCGCCAACCAGGGTGCCATCGATATCCTGCTGGGCCATGAGCCCGTCAACGTTGTCGGGCTTGACGCTGCCGCCGTAGAGGATACGGGTGGCCTCGGCCACGTTTTCATCGTAGAGCCCCTGCAGCAGGCCGCGGATGAAGGCGTGTGCTTCTTCAGCCTGCTCGTCGCTGGCGGTTTTGCCGGTGCCGATAGCCCATACCGGCTCATAGGCTACGACCAGGTTCTGCATTTCTTCAGCGGAGATGCCTTTGAGGCCTTCTCTTACCTGGGTCGTCAGCACATCGTACATCTGGTCGGACTCCCGCTCCTCGAGCGTTTCTCCAACGCAGAAGATGACCCCCATGCCGGCATCGATAAGGGCTCTGCTTTTCTGATTGATGAACGCATCGGTTTCTGCGAAGAGCTGACGGCGCTCCGAGTGGCCGACGATGCAGTAGCGACAGCCGGCGTCCTTGAGCAGGGCAGGGGATACTTCTCCGGTGAAGGCCCCGCTGGCGGCCGGATAACAGTTCTGGCCGGCAACGCTGATGTTGGAGCCGACCAGCAGGTCGGCGACCTTGGTCAGTGAGGTGTAGACCGGGGCGATGACGATGTCGATATCGTCGATGCCGGCAGTTTCCTGCTTGAGGGCCGCGGCCAGGTCAAGGGATTCGCCAACGGTTTTCTGAAGTTTCCAGTTCCCTGCAATAAACGGTTTGCGCATGTGAGCCTCCGGGTAAGAACATCCCTGTGGTCAGGGAAGGGCCGGCATGGCGCCGGCCCGGATCGGATTTCAGGTTTTGTCGGTCAGGGCGGTTACTCCGGGGAGTTCACGTCCTTCGAGGAATTCGAGCGAAGCGCCGCCGCCGGTTGAGATGTGCGTCATGCGGTCTTCAAGTCCGGATTTATTCACCGCAGCAACTGAGTCCCCGCCACCGATGATCGACAGGGCGTTGGACTCGGCCAGGGTCCTGGCAATGGCCATGGTCCCTTCAGCGAAGGCATCGAATTCGAAAACGCCCATCGGGCCGTTCCAGATGACCGTTGCGGCATTTTTAAGTTCAGCAGTG
>NZ_JBFHGD010000229.1:0-4937 GCF_041583255.1 Trichloromonas sp.
CCCCAAGGTTAACTGCTGCCTCGACGCCGTCGAAGAAGGGGTCGCCAAGACCCACATCATCGACGGCCGCATGGAGCATGCCTGCCTGCTGGAGATCTTCACCGACAAGGGGATCGGCACCGCCATCGGACGATTTTAAAATCAGTGATTGGTGATTGAGAAACATCACAATCCATTGAACAGAGAGCAAGGATCAAATGAGCACATCCGCTGACTGGATCGCCCGGGGCGATAAGCATATAGCGAAAACCTACGGCCGCTACCCGCTGGTGCCGGTGCGCGGCGAGGGCTGCCGGTTGTGGGACGCCGACGGCAAGGCCTACCTCGATTTCCTCGCCGGAGTGGCGGTCAACAGCCTCGGCCACTGCCACCCCAAAGTGGTCGCCGCCCTGCAGCAGCAGGCCGCCACCCTGATCCACTGCTCGAACTACTACCACATCCCGCAGCAGATCGAGCTGGCCGAGATCCTCTGCGCCAACTCTTTCGCCGACCGGGCCTTCTTCTGCAACTCGGGGGCCGAGGCCAACGAGGCGGCGCTCAAGCTGGCGCGCAAGTACAGCAAGGAGAAACACGGCGAAAACCGCTTCGAGGTGATCACCACCCTCGGCTCCTTCCACGGCCGCACCTTCGGCGGCATCAGCGCCACCGGCCAGGAGAAGGTGCGCCTCGGCTTCGAGCCGGTGGTCCCCGGCTTCAGCTATGTCCCCTTCGGCGACATCGAGGCCCTGCGCGGCGCCATCGGCCCCGACACCTGCGCCGTCCTGCTCGAACCGATCCAGGGCGAAGGCGGGGTCAACGTGCCGCCGGCCGGCTACCTGGCCGCCGTGCGCGAGCTCTGCGACGCGAACGGCCTGCTGCTGATTTTCGACGAGGTCCAGGTCGGCTGCGGCCGCACCGGAACCCTGTTCGCCTACCAGCTTGAGGGGGTCGAGCCGGATATCATGACCCTGGCCAAGGCCCTCGCCGGCGGCCCGCCGATCGGCGCCATGCTGGCCCGCGAGGCGATCGCCGAAAGTTTCGGCCCCGGCAGCCACGGCTCCACCTTCGGCGGCAACCCGCTGATGGCCGCCGCCGGCATCGCCGCCATGAAGGTGCTGCTGGATGACGGCATCCTCGACAACTGCCTGGCCATGGGCGACTATTTACGCCGCCGGCTGGAAGAGCTGCGCAGCCGTTATCCCTTCGTCGTCGCCGTACGGGGCCGCGGCCTGATCCTCGGCATGGAGCTTTCCATCGATGGAGCAGCCATCGTCAACAAGGCCCTGGAGCGCGGCCTGCTGCTCAACTGCACAGTCGGCAAAGTGCTGCGCTTCGTGCCGCCGCTGACGGTGACCACCGCCGAAATCGACGAGGCGATCGAGATCCTTGGCAGCATCCTGGCCGAGTTCGGGTAAGGGCGCCGCATGCGGCGGCCTGCCATTGGATTAAATTACTTCAGGAGAACATAAAGTGAAAAAAGATTTTCTGGCCCTTTCCGACTGGAGCCGCGAAGACCTGGAAAAAATCTTCGCGCTGACCCTCGAACTCAAGGCCAAGCATAAGCGCGGAGAAGAACACCCGCTGCTCAAGGGAAAAACCCTGGGGATGATCTTCGAAAAGAGTTCGACCCGCACCCGGGTTTCTTTCGAGGCGGGGATGTTCCACCTCGGCGGCCACGCCCTCTTCCTGTCGTCGGGCAACACCCAGATGGGGCGCGGCGAACCGATCCAGGATACCGCCCGCTGCATGGCCCGCTACTGCGACGGCGTGATGATCCGCACCTTCTCCCAGCAGGTCGTCGAGGATTTCGCCCGCCATGCCGACATCCCGGTCATCAACGGCCTGACCGACCTCTATCACCCCTGCCAGGTGATGGCCGACCTGTTCACCGTCATCGAGCACAAGGGGAACTACCGCGACCTCAGTTACTGCTGGATCGGCGACGGCAACAACATGGCCAACAGCTGGATCAACGCCGCCGCCGTGTTCGGCTTCGAGCTGCGCATCGCCACCCCCAAGGGATACGAGCCGGATGCCGCCGTCATGGCCCGCGCTGAAAAACTGGGCGCCAGAATTCTCTACACCAACGACCCGGTGGAGGCCGCCCGCGGCGCCATGGTGCTCAACACCGACGTCTGGGCCAGCATGGGCCAGGAAGCCGAGCAGAAAGAGCGGGAAAAGGCGTTCAGGGGTTTCCAGATCAACCGCGATATCGTCGCCATCGCCGATCCCGGCTGCATCGTCATGCACTGCCTGCCGGCTCACCGCGACGAAGAAATCACCGACGAGGTGATCGAAGGGCCGCACTCGGTGATCTTCGACGAAGCGGAAAACCGCCTGCACGTGCAGAAGGCCATCATGGCCACCCTGATGGGCTAAGGAAAATCTCCAGTAATGAACCTTACCTGTCCCCAGTGCGGGTTTTCCAAAGAGATCGCCCCGGAGCGGATCCCGGACGGCGTCAAAAAAGTCGTTTGTCCCCGCTGCAAGGAACCGTTTACTCTGCCGGAGCAGGCGCCCCGAGTCTCAGCCGAACCGGCTCCGGGCGCGCAGCCGGAGCTTGCCGCCGCACCAGCAGCGGTCGCACCGTCTGCGGCTTCGACTGCTGTCGACCTGCCCAAGGCCGGCTTCTGGATCCGCGTGGTCGCCTCGCTGCTCGACTCGCTGCTGGCCGGCCTGGCTCAGTTTGTTTTCGCCTTCATCCTGAACATAACCGCCGGTCACCTGATGGGCGGCCTGGACCCGCAGGGCAGTGCCGCCTACGGCATGCTGACCGCCCTGTTCGGCATCGTGTTCGGCATCGCCTATTCGGTCTTTTTTACCGGCTACTGCGGCCAGACCCCCGGCAAGATGGTAGTGCGCATCAAGGTGATCCGCACCAGCGGCGCCGAAATAAGCTACGGCCGGGCCTTTCTCCGCGAAGTGCCGGGCAAGTTTCTTTCCGGCCTGATTCTCGGCATCGGCTACCTGATGGTGGCCTTCGATGACCGCAAGCAGGGGCTGCACGACCGCATCGCCGACACCTACGTGGTAAAACTATAAAAACAGCTCTTGCCACGGAGACACGGAGTCACCGAGAGTCGCACCAAGTTTATTCGTTATATGGATTCACCCTGAAGAGAATAACGAGAAGCCCCATTCGTTTGGATAACTTCTTTTTTTGTCCCAATAACTCAGCAGCTCTGAGCTTCTGTGGCAAAAGCATGTTCCAGTTTAAAATTCAGCCGCCTTCACAGGAGGCCCGCTGATCCTCAATCAACCAAGGAGACCATCATGTCCAAGAAAAGCACCGTAAAAAAAGTCGTCCTCGCCTATTCCGGGGGCCTGGACACCTCCATCATCCTCAAATGGCTGACCGAAGAGTACGATTGCGAAGTGGTCGCCTACTCGGCCGACCTCGGCCAGGGTGAAGAGCTCGACCATATCCCCGAAAAGGCCAAGAAGACCGGCGCCAGCAGCTGCCATATCCTCGACCTCAAGGAAGAGTTCGCCCGCGACTTCGTCTTTCCGATGTTCCGCGCCAACGCCATCTACGAGGGGCGCTACTTCCTCGGCACCTCGATCGCCCGGCCGCTGATCGCCAAGGCGCAGATGGAAATCGCCGCCAAGGAAGGCGCCGACGCGGTCTCCCACGGTGCTACCGGCAAGGGCAACGACCAGGTTCGCTTCGAGATCGCCTACTACCATTTCGACCCGGCGATCAAGGTCATCGCCCCCTGGCGCGAGTGGGACATGAAGAGCCGCACCGCCCTGGAGAACTACGCCAAGAAGCACGGCATCCCGGTGCCGACCAGCAAGAAGTTCCCCTGGAGCTCCGACCGCAACCTGCTGCACATCTCCTTCGAAGGGGACATCCTGGAGAATCCCTGGGCCGAAGCCCCGGAAGAGATGTATGCCCTGACCGTGCGCCCCGAAGACGCTCCCGACCAGCCGGAATACGTCGAGATCGAGTTCGAAAAAGGGGATGCCGTCGCAGTCAACGGCGAGCGCCTGTCGCCGGCCAAGCTGCTGGCCAAACTCAATGAGTTCGGCGGCAAGCACGGCATCGGCCGGGTCGACCTGCTGGAAAACCGCTACGTCGGCATGAAGAGCCGCGGCGTCTACGAGACCCCCGGCGGTACCATCCTCGAAGAGGCGCACCGCGCCGTCGAGTCGATCTGTATGGACCGCGAGGTCATGCATCTGCGCGATTCGCTGGTCCCCCGCTATGCCGACATGATCTACAACGGCTACTGGTTCTCCCCCGAGCGCATGGTACTGCAGACCTTGATCGACGCATCACAGCAGACCGTCAACGGCAAAGCCCGCATCAAGCTGTACAAAGGGCACTGCCGGGTCGTCGGCCGCGATTCCGCAACCGACAGCCTGTTCAACGTCGACTTCGCCACCTTCGAAACCGACGATGTCTACAACCAGGCCGATGCCGAGGGCTTCATCAAGCTCAATGCCCTGCGCATGCGCATTGCCGCCATCCAGCGCCAGAACCGCAAATAACTGATTGCCACAGAGACACGGAGACACGGAGAAACCAGAGTCAATCCTCTGGGACTCCGTGTCTCCGTGGCAGGTTGAATGGAATTTTCGAAACAGTCTCAAATCAAAACTTCGGTGGTCGCCTGCGTCATCGACGATCAGGAGCGGGTTCTGCTGACCCGCCGCTGCATCGAACCCTTCTGCAGCCTGTGGGTGATGCCAGGGGGAAAGATCGACCACGGCGAACCGATCCTGGCGGCCCTGCACCGCGAAGTGCTGGAAGAAGTCGGTATCGAGGTTCGCGCCGAAGGGCTGATTGACGTTTTCGAGCACGTCAACATCGGCAAGGGCAACGACCACTTCATCATCCTCTACTACCGGGCCAGCCCGCTGAGTTTCGATCTCGCGCCCAACGGCGAGGAATGCACCGAAGCCAGGTGGGTTTCCAAGGATGAGCTTGCCGGGTATTCCATGCCCCCCGGGGG
>NZ_JBFHGD010000230.1:0-4888 GCF_041583255.1 Trichloromonas sp.
GAAAATTCCTACAGGATTTCCACCAGCTCGACTTCGTAGGTGAGGTCTTCGCCGGCCAGCGGGTGGTTGGCGTCGAGGGTGATGTCTTCGTCGCTGACTTCGACCACGGTGACTTCGAGGATCTCGTCGTCATCGCCGGTCAGTTCCAGCTCCTGGCCGACTTCGGGGTAGATGTCGTCGGGCACGTCACTGCGCTTGACCTGGAAGACCTTTTCGTCGTCGTAGTCGCCAAAAGCGTCTTCAGCGGGGATGACGATGGTTTTCTTCTCGCCCGGGGCCATGCCGACCAGGGCCTCTTCGATCTGGGTGAAGAATTCGTCTTCGCCGATGACCAGCTCCATCGGGCCGGATTCGCCGCAGCCGCAGTCGTCAGTTCCGCAATCGTCTGAACTGCAATCGTCGGTGCTGCAGCTATCCACATCGTTTTCGAGGGTACTGTCGAAAACCGTGCCGTCTTCCATGGTGCCTACAAAGTTGATGGTGACGCGGTCACCTTTTTTTGCCTGTGCCATTAGTTTTCCTTCCATGAACTATATATTTGGTTATGCAGCCGAGGCTGCTTGCGCATGGTACGGGCAAAGGCAGGGGCGCGTCCATCAAAAAAACATGAAGAATCCTTGAGGTCGGGCGAATTGGTCAGGAGAGCGCCTCGAAACCGGAGATCACGTCGAGCAGTTCTTCGGTGATGCTGGTCTGCCGCAGGTGGTGGTAGCGGCCGGTGAGGGTCTCTGTCATTTCTTCAATTTTTTTCTCGGCCTGCTGCATGGCGGCCAGGCGGGCGGCGTTTTCGGCGGCCAGCGAGGCGGCGAAGGCTTCGAACAGGGAGATGAACAGGTACTCGCGGATCAGCGCAGGCAGGAGCCGCTGCGCGGGGATGGTGTGCAGCGGCAGGCTGCGCCCGGGCCAGTTCTGTCCGCCGATGGCCTGCAGCCACTGTTGGTCGGGGGGATACAGAGTGGCCCGGCATTGAATGTAACTCGCTCCGGTGTCGGGTTTGTTGTAACAGATCAGCAGGCGGGTTTCGCCAAGCTGGTTCCGGACCTTGTCGAAATGCAACAGCACATCATGGACGGCCGGGGTGACCTGGTGGCTGGAGGCGGGCAGGGCGAAGTCCTGGTCGAGGGTGCCGAAGCGGTCTTCGGCGTGGCCCGAGGCTTTGGCGCCTGCTACCCAGCAGACGCGGTTTGCGGTCGCCAGTCCGTTGTCGTTCATGGTGGCTTCGGCATAATCGATGATCGCCTCGTTGAAGCGGCCGACCATCCCCTGGTCGGAGCCGAAGATCAGCACCACCGTCTGTTGCGGAGGCTGAGTCCGGGGGAGCAGCGGTCGTCGCCGTAACGCCGCCCGCAGCCCGAGTTCGATGGAGCGCCGGTAGTCGTCCAGCGAGCGCATGGCCTGTTCGTACTGGCGGATGTTGACCGCCGCCAGGGATTTCATGGTCCGCACCACCGAGTGCAGATCGTCGGTCCCCTTGATCCGGCGTTTAATTTCCTGCAGCGTTTCCATCGGCCTCCTTGGTGGCCTCGCCTAGGGGTTTGACGGCCGCCTGTGCCCCTTTCAGCAGGCGGGCCATATCGGCTTCGTTTAGCGGCTGGCCGTTGTTGATTTTTTTACAGACTTCAGGCGTTTCGCCCAAAGCCGCGATCACCGCGGCCTCGGCTTCGACCAGCCGCTCCTCGGATACCTCGTCAAACACTCCTTGAGTGACGGCGTAGAGCACCATCACCTGCTCGGCGGCGGTCAGCGGTGAGAGCTGGGGCTGCTTGAGGATGGCCCGTACCCGGCGGCCACGGTCGAGGGCCTTGCGGGTTTCGGCGTCGAGCCGGGTGCCGAAGCGGGAGAAAATTTCCAGCTCTTCGAACTGGGCATAGCTGAGTTTGAGATCGCCGGCCACCGCCCGGTAGGCCGGCAGCTGGGTTTTGCCGCCGACCCGCGAGACCGACTTGCCGACATCGACCGCCGGCATGATGCCTTTCTGAAACAGCTGCGGCGACAGGTAGATCTGGCCGTCGGTGATGGAAATCAGGTTGGTCGGGATGTAGGCCGAGAGATTCTGCGCCTCCGTTTCGATAATCGGCAGCGCCGTCAGCGAGCCCCCGCCTTTTTCTTCGCGCAGATGGGTGGAGCGTTCGAGCAGGCGCGAGTGCAGGTAGAAGATGTCACCGGGAAAGGCTTCGCGCCCCGGCGGCCGCCGCAGCAGTAACGATAGTTCGCGGTAGGCTCTGGCGTGCTGGGTGAAATCGTCGTAGACCACCAGCACGTCGCGGCCCTGCCCCATGAACCACTCGGCCATGCTGGTGGCGGCGTAGGGGGCGATGTATTGCAGGCCGGCCGGGTCGTCTCCTTCGGCCACGACTACGGTGGTGTAATCCATCGCGTGGTTTTCCCGCAGCTGGTCCACAACCCGGGCGATGCTTGACGAGCGCTGGCCAATGGCGCAGTAGACGCAGAGAACGTCCTTGCCCCGCTGGTTGATGATGGTGTCGATGGCGATGGCGGACTTGCCGGTCTGGCGGTCGCCGAGGATCAGTTCGCGCTGGCCGCGGCCGATGGGGATCAACGCGTCAATGACCTTGAGGCCGGTGGCCAGCGGGACGGTGACCGGCAGCCGGTCCATGATCTCGGCGGCCGGCCGTTCGATGGGGAAGCGCTCGCTGCATGCTGGCGGTCCCTGGTCGTCTCGTGGCCGGCCGAGCGGGTCAATCACCCGGCCGAGCAGACTATCGCCGACCGGCACCGACAGAACCTCGCCGCCACGTCGGACCAGGTCGCCGGCGCTGAGGCTGCCGTAATCGCTGAGCAGCACCACGCCGACCTGATCGGCATCGAGGTTGAACGCCAGCCCTAAAACCCCCTCGGGGAAATGCAGCAGCTCTTCGCTGCGCACCCCCGGCAGACCATCGACCCGGGCGATCCCTTTACCGGTGTAGGTGACCCGGCCGACTTCTTCGGCGGCCAGTTCGGCCGAACTGGTCGACGCCTGCTCAATCGCGGCCAAGGCGGCATCCAGAGATTGTTTCAGTACTTCCGCTTCTCCGCTCATCTTTCCTCCTCGGCGTCGCTGGTCGGTTCCCGGGAGGGGGCCTGTTGATCGAACAGCGCTGCCACGGACCGCTGCAGATCATCCAGGTAGCCTTCGGTCCCCCAGGCCAGGCGCAGGCCGTCGGTTCTGATTTCGATGCCGAGCAGCAGTTCCGAATCCTGTTGCCAGTCCAGTTCTGTCTTTGTCTGACAGGTCTGGGACAGGGCTTCGGCCAACTGCCGGTGCAATTCGCCATCCGGCTCCCAGCCGCTGCGCACCTGCAGGGCACCGGCGCGGGCTGCAGCGGTGAAGCGTTCGAGATCTGCGGCGGGCAGCGCCTCGAGCTTCCGGATCAGCACCCGGACCAGGGCGGTCTCCAGTTGCGCTTCGGTTAGCTCGGCCAGGGCCCGGCGGGAGACCGTCAGAACGCCTGCGGCGGAGCGTTTTTTCAGCTGATCGAGAAAGGCACGTCGCTCGTTCTGCAGTGCCTGTCGCCAGTTTTGACGTTGCGCTTCGGCTTCGCTGCGGGCTTCAGCGAGCAGTTCGCGGCGGCGTTGTTCGGCTTCGGTTTCGGCCTGCTGCAGGAGTCCGGCGGCGGTCGTATCCAGCTCCCGTTGTTTGCGGCGATAGGTTTCCAGCACTTCGGCCGCTTCGGATCGCTTGCCGGCGGTATCCGTTCGGATCGCCGCCAGTTCATCTTCGCGGCGCTGCATGGCCTTGGTGATCGGGCCATAAAGGAAGCGCTTGAGCAAGAAGACCAGCAGCAGAAAGTTGATGATCTGGAAGCTGACGGTGGTCCAGTCGATGAGCATTAAGTGTCCTGTGTGGTTAGTTGTGTCGTACAATTCTGAGTAATTTGGGTTGCTGTCAAGGCGTCACCGACGAAGGCCTGGCCATGCGCTAAGCCAAGAAGGTGCAACGCAGGCAGCGGCCGAAATGGCCAGAATTGCTGGATAGAAGTAGCCTCACTGGACACTACCCTGCGGCCTGCTTCAGAAAATAGTTCCAGAACGGGTTGGCAAACAGCAGGATCATGGTGACGACGAAGCAGTAAATGGCCGTCGATTCGACCATCGCCATGCCGACGAAGAGGGTGCGGGTGATGGTGTTGGCTTCGTCGGGCTGTTGGGCCAGGGCGCTGAGGGCCTGGGCCAGGGCGCGCCCTTCGCCGAGGGCGGGGCCGATGGCGCCGAGGCCGATGCAGAGGCCGGCGGAGAAGATTGAGGTGACGGCGACCCATCCGAGAGAGTCCATGGGGGCTCCTTTCTTTCTTCTATTTGGATAAATGCTTTAGAACCGCCGGGACTCGCCCCGGCAGGCGACCTACTTTTTGTTAAACGACAAAAAGTAGGCAAAAAGCGTTTTCCACTAGCGTGGGGCATTGCTGTCGCGGTTGGCAGTGCTTCAAATGACCGCCACAGCAATTGATACCGATAGAACTTCGTGGTGCCTCCCCGTGCGCGAACGCGTGTCGAGGCGTCAGCGACGGTGCTGAAACACCCGTATCTGCAATCGCGTTTTTTGGTAAAACCTTAAAAACTGTGTCCGCCAGGTTTTCGCCTTTCCAGTAGCCCGGTGTTTGCTCAGCCCGGAAAATTGCTGAATCCACCACCACCGGCGGAAGATGTGCTACGAAGTGCCGCCGCCGGCATCGGCACAACGGTGGTGCCAACCTCCGCCAACCGGCCTAGTGCTCCTCATGCCCCCGGCAGGGTGAACGTTTTTTGCTTACTTTTTGTCGGCTTTCACAAAAAGTAAGGCGTCTGGCGGGACGCGACCCGCCGGTTTTCAAGGTTTTTCCGGAACATCATGTTTCACCTGCACCTGCACCGCCGCCGCAATATAAACCGCCGCCAGAATGGCAAA
>NZ_JBFHGD010000231.1:0-4887 GCF_041583255.1 Trichloromonas sp.
AGGGCAAAGAGAACAGCCGCGGTGCCGGCAGGATAATCAGTATTTCTTCAACGGCCAAGGCATAGACCCGCCCATGCAGAAGAAAGAGCGCGACCTGCGACCTGATCATGCCTGGCACCAGAACTGTTCGAGCCAGAGCGCCTCACAGCGAACCAGAGGCTCCTCGCGCCAAAACTCAAGCGCGTTGTAGGGCCTGGGCCCGGGGAGCATGAACAGCATGGGCGTATGACAAGCAGAAAAATCTGCGATGGGATAAATCCCCTCGATCCGGCTGACCGGCACCGCCCAGTATCCGGATTCACCGATCAGTACCAGCAGAGTCAACAGTTCGTCAGCAACCGTGTCTGACGAAATCCGCAGCAGCCCCCTGAGGTCGACGACGGGAATCTGCTGGCCTCGATAAGCCAGCGTCCCCAGAATATAGGAGCCGCGGCTATTTCCATCACCAGCGCGCAGAGCACCTTGCTCCTCGCGAATTTCAACCAGGTCGTCGACCGAGAGGGAAAAACCGGAACCTCCCAGACGGAACACCAGATTCATTCCGGCCGAACGGGACATACCCTCTCCTGAGGTGAAACGCCTTGAGGCAATGAGCAAGACTTCCCAAATTGGCTAAAAAGCTACCATAGCGGATCCAACACTGTCAAGTATTTCAACAGGAAAATTCAATAGGTTAGCCCATTTAGAAGATCTTCCAGGGCTGCGGAAGAAAAAGCCGGTGATATAAATTAATCGCATAGCGGTCAGTCATTCCGGCAATAAAATCGACGACCGAAACATCCAGGCTGTCACCAGCAAGCCTGCGTCCACCGTGAGCGACCAGAGCCTTTTCGTTTTCCGCAAAAAAAACGTAGAGTTCCCGAAGAACCCGGGAGGCTTTTTCAAAGTCATCGTGAACGGTCCTGACCTGGTAGACATGCCTGAACAACCAGTCCCTGAGATTGACGATCGCTTCAGCAACCGATTCGGAGAGACCAATCGTCCCTCCCTCGACAACCAGAGAATTTTCGATCATGTCCGTAACCATGGTGCCAATCCGGCAAGCGTGGGAATCCCCCAGCACATCGGTGATCGATACGGGGATCTGGCTGTCCCGCAAGAATCCGGCACGCAACGCATCGTCCAGATCGTGGCTGACATAGGCGATAATATCTGCCAGCCGGACGATTCGTCCTTCAAGCGTCGCTGCCAATACCGCAGGGTCATCACTGAGAATGGGCCCCTGCCCCTTTGAATGCTTGAGGATACCATCCCTGACCTCAAAGGTCAGGTTCAAACCGGCTCCTTCCTTTTCAAGCACATCGACCACCCGCAGACTCTGGCGGACGTGGTGAAAACCACCGGGAACCAGTTCGTTGAGCACCCGCTCCCCGGCATGCCCAAAGGGGGTGTGGCCGAGATCATGGCCGAGCGCTATGGCTTCGGTCAGATCCTCATTCAGGGCCAGTGCTCTGGCCACCGTTCGGGCAATCTGTGAAACTTCCAGGGTATGGGTCAGGCGGGTTCGATAGTGGTCCCCTTCGGGGGAAAGAAAGACCTGGGTTTTGTGCTTGAGTCGGCGAAACGATTTGCAGTGCAGGATCCGGTCGCGGTCATGCTGAAACATTGTCCGCACCGGACAGGGAGACTCCGGGATCTGCCGACCGGCGGTTTGTTCACTGCGACAGGCATGAACCGAAAGGATCTGTTGCTCACGCTGTTCGAGTTGATGTCGGATAATCACCTGGCTAAAACCTTTATCAAACCATTAAGAACAATTTTATCGGCAAGCTGAATTGCCTAAAAGTAATAACAGAATCTGAAAAATAATTCAATCATCGGACAGGCCTCGAACAGGGTCATTGCCTGACATGACCTTAAAAAACGATGTAAACAATATAAAAGAGCATTTAAATCTGTAGTTGTGGGTTTTCATGTAAGTTTTACTTGATTTTAAACAGAATTATTGTATTAGTTATTGAGTTATCACATCAGATATTTTTTCTGCCAATTCCACAAGGAGGAAAACATGGCAACTCTACTCGAAATGGCTGCAGAAATTGTTGCCGCTCATGCATCTACCACCAGCATGACCAAGGAAGAACTGGTCGCGGAACTGGTAGAACTCCACCAGGCGCTTTCAGCTCTCGAAAAAGGAGAGACGGTAACCTCTGAATCGACTGAAGCCGGTGAAGAAGCAGCTGCAATGCCTGCTATTTCACGCAAAAAAGCATTCGGCAAAGACAAGATCACCTGCATGATCTGCGGCAAAGGAATGAAAACCCTGGCCCGCCACCTGAAAACGGCTCACGGGCTCAAGCCTTCCGAATACCGCAAGCAGTTTGACATCCCCCGCACCCAGCCGCTGGCTGCACGCAACTACTCGGAAAGCCGTCGCCAGATGGCGGTCGACCGTGGCCTGGGAGACAATCTCGCCAAAGCTCGCGCAGCCCGGGGCAAAAAGAAGAAATAACAAGCTACCGTTCGCAAACACCGCCACAGAAAAAGCGCCTCCAGGGGCGCCTTTTCTGTGATGTGCGAATGAAACTGCTCAAAGAAGGGTGAACGGGATGGTCTGCAGCAGGACGCCTTCATCATCGATCACCTCTACCCGCCAGTCACCAGCCCAGCCGGGAAGCAGACTCTTGGATGACCAGGTCCGCCAGTCCGCAGAACGAACCGACAGTTCGATACGGGCCATCTCCTGTTCGCCCCGATACCAGACGTGAAACACCCGGGTACCCTCAGCGGCCCCGACAATATGGGTAAAACAGAAGAGCCTTCCCGAGGCTGCGGGATAACTTTGCACCGCATCAACCGGTAACCGGTCACTGATCTGGGTCGTAATGAGTCCTTCGGCCACTGCCATGGCCCCTGCCTGCGCAGGAACACATACCATCACGCAAAGAACCAGCAAGGCCAGAACAAGATGCTTCATAACAGTTTTTCTCCTTTGCGGCTTGAGTAAAAAGACGGAATCATGTATTAAATTATAAACAAACTGGGTCATGGGAAAATCCACAGATGGCATTGCCAGGCATGCCTGGCAATGCGGTTACCACGGTTGCACTGAAGCCCGCCCAACCTTCACGATAAAGGCCCTGCCATGAAACGTCTACTGCTCGGGGACAGCCGGAAATCGCTCCTGGCTACGGTCGAAGCGATCCTTAAGCACTGGGGCTACCGGGTGCTGGCATCATCCCGCCCTGAACAGGTCAGGATCCTGCTGCAGGAGACCTCTCCAGACCTGCTGATCCTTGGCGCCGGGATGCTGGCCGAACCGGACCAGGCGATCCTCAAGGCCGCAGAAAAACTGGCGGCTACCGGTACCTGCCCCCTAATCGTATTGCAGGAAGACGATGTGGAGGACATGGTATCCGAGCCCCACGATCAGCTGAACGTCCCCCTCGAACTCTTTTCCCTGTTCGAACTGGTGCAGCGCCACATGGAACGCTTTCCCCGCAAGAACCTGCGCCTGACCGTCAAACTGCCGGGCATGTTCTCCCGCGGCAGCAATACGTATCTCGCCGAGGTGCTCAGCCTGAGTATCCAGGGACTGATGATCAAAACCAGCTTCCGCATGGAGAAGGACGACCCGTTGACGGTCTGCATCCCTCTGGTCGGCATGAGCAAAGAGCTCGAACTCGAAGGCCGGGTGCTCTACAACGTTCACCCGGGGCCGGAGAACAACTACATGCAGGGAGCCGGCATCGGCTTCGTCAACCTGACCCCGGAAACCGGCCAGGCCCTCGAAGAATTCATCAAGAAACGTTTTTTTGGCGACGTCACTTCCGAAGACGCTCCGCAAGGGGTCTCGCCCGAACAGCTCATTCAAACCAGAAAAAAGAGCTGACCCGGCTCAGCGGCGGCTCTGACCCGATTAAAGGGCGGCGAAAAAGCTCTCCCCTGCTCCCGGCGCCAGTCCGAACCCTTCGGCGATGGTCGCCGCCACGTCGGCAAAAGAGCACCGCCGTCCCAGTTCAGCCCCCGCCCCCATCCCTGGAGACCAGGCCAGCAGCGGCACGTACTCCCGGCTATGATCAGTCCCCGGGGTCGTCGGGTCGCAGCCGTGATCGGCCGTAATGATCACAAGATCACCGGACGACACAGCGGCCAGCAGGTCCGGCAGCCAGCGATCGAATTCTTCCAGCGCCGCCCCGAAACCGCGAGCATCGAGGCGATGACCGAACAGCATGTCGAAATCGACCAGGTTGGTAAAAATAAGGCCCTGGTCAACCCGGGCGAGCGCCTGCAGGGTTTTCGCCATGCCGTCGCTATTGCTGCTGCTGTAGGCATGGTCGCTGATGCCGCGGCCGGCAAAAATATCTTTGATTTTCCCGATCCCGTAGACACACACCCCGGCGGCGACCAGGGCATCAAGGACGGTCGGCGCGGTCGGCGGCAAAGAGAAGTCGTGCCGCCGGGAAGTGCGCCGGTAGTCATCGACGCCATTGCCGACAAAGGGCCGGGCAATCACCCGACCGACCCGGTAGGGATCGAGAATCCGTCTGGCGACGCGGCAGATTTCATAAAGCCGCTCAACCGGAACTATTTCCTCGTGTGCGGCGATCTGAAAGACCGAATCCGCGCTGGTGTAGACGATCGGGCGGCCGCTGCGGACATGCTCCTCCCCCAGCATCCGGAGGATGTCGGTGCCGCTGGCGGCGATGTTGCCGAGCGGCGCAACCCCCGTCTCCCGGGTAAATGCCTCGATGACCTCCGCCGGAAATCCCTGCGGGTAGGTCGGCAGCGGCTGCGGCTCAACAATCCCGGCGAGTTCCCAGTGCCCGGTGGTGGTGTCCTTACCGGCCGAACGCTCCGCCATCCGCCCCCAGGCGGCCTGGGCAACGGCCACCGGTCGCACCCCGGGAAGCGGCAGAATATTACCCAGCCCCATACGCTCAAGCG
>NZ_JBFHGD010000232.1:0-4867 GCF_041583255.1 Trichloromonas sp.
AGTCCCAGGTGCAGATAGTTCAGGAGGTGCGCCAGTTCGCTCTCCTCGTCCCGGCGCAGCAGCCCGTAGTGGAGCAGAAACGCCAGCGGCCAGGCCAGCCAGCCGCCGTGGATCGACGGATGTTTGTGGAATTCCAGCAGCGAGAAACCGGCGCCGGCAAGCATGACCGGCAGCAGTCCCTTGTAGACGTGCTTGAGGTATTCCCAGCGCAGTTTCACCCCGACAGCGAAAGCCAGTGCGCCGGAGAACGCACAGAAGGAGAGCGCTGAGGCCAGCTGGAAATTATGGGGGACGAAGCTGTCGATTTCATTCAGGCCGGTGCCGAACCACCAGAGCAGCGCCCAGCACAGGGCCAGGGTGCTTTCGAGATGGGTGGTGGGCAGGTGTTGCCGCTGCCGGTGCAGGCAGTAGCCGCTGAAAAAGCCCGCCAGGGCGACGATCAATCCGCCGAGGCAAAGGCCGTTGAGTACCGCCAGGTCGCCGGTCGGTTGCCCGACGGCGTCGAGAAAGGCGATACCGGCCAGCACCTGCAGCACCAGCCCGAAGATCCGCGGCATCCAGCGCTGCTGCTTGAGGGCGATCCAGACGATGGCCGAGCCTTCCAGGGCCCAGGCCGCCGAAGTCCAGCGGCCGTCCAGCGCCAGCGGGATGGCGACGGTGGCGAAGACCACCCCGGTGGCCATGAAGGCTTCGACCAGGGTGCGCAGGGCCGGGCTCCCTTTTTTCAGCAGTCTCCAGGCCAGGGCGGCATAGAGGCCGCCGACGACCAGGGCCGACCAGGCCAGGCCGTATTCATAGGGTTTGACCAGCACCGACTGCAGGCCGAAGCAGACGATCGGGGTGCCGAAGACCAGGGTGCCGTCGATGTACCCCTTGAGATTGAGCGGCAGATTGCGGGCGAATAAAATGCCGATAGCCAGGTAGAAGAGAAAGAACAGAGCCAGAAATGGCTCGGTAGTGGCGAACATCTCGGGACGGTAGTTCTGTGCGCCCCAGAGGGTGCCGATGCCGAAGGTGAAGATGAAGCCGAGCAGGTTCAGCTCGCGCCACGACTTGTGCCAGGCGGTCACCAAAATGCCGACGTTGAGCAGGGCATAATAACTGAAGAGCATGACGTGGCTGCCGCCGCCGGTGGAGGTCAGCACCGGCGCCAGGAAGCCGCCGACAACGCCGATCACCGCCAGCACCCGGGCATCCTGCAGAATCGCCAGGGCGGCGGAGAAAATCGACAGCCCCACCAGCAGACCCAGGGCGATGCCGCCGGGTAACAACTGGTAAAGGCGTAATGCGGCGAAGATGACCAGGTAGAGGATGCCCACCGCCGCGCCCTGGAGGATCAGCGCATAGCCGGTGCGCTTGGCGCGCAGGCGCCAGCCGAAGACCAGCAGGGCCATAGCGCCGAGGCTGACCCCCAGCAGGCGCAGCTCGATCGGCACGATGTTGCGCTCGGCCGAGTATTTCAGCAGAAAGGCGACGCCGAAGAAGAGGACCACCGCGCCGGCCCGCACGACCACGTTGCCGCCGGTGAAATAGGAGACGAAGATGTTCCACAGTTCGACCTGCAGGGGTTTTTCCGCAGGCGGTGACTTCGGGGCGGTCGGTGCACTGAACGGTTTTGGGGGTGGACGATGTGGCGCGGCCTGCGGTCGCGGAGGAGCCGGTCTGGCAACAGACGGTTTGTCCGCCAGATCTGTAGGACTGTCGAGCTCGAAGATAAAGTCGGAGCCTTCGGCAGCCGGTTTTGGGGCTGGGCGCGGACTGGTGGCCCTGGCGGCGGGAGCGGTTTTAGTCGCGCCCGCCGCCAGCTGCCGCTCCAGCTGCTCCAGGCGATTCTGCAGGCGCTGCTGCCTGAGCCAGGCGACCCCCAGGAGCGCTCCGAGGATGGCGCCGGCAATCGCCCGGCTGTTCTCAGAAAATAGCCAGGCTCCAGCAACCAGACCAAGCAGTGCCGCAATGAAATACATGCCCCCTCCGCAGGATCGACCATTCATCTGTCGATCAGAAATATTTAAACGGCTACAGTGTGCTGCTAATCTAACTCATCCCGGGCAATGCCCAGTTTTTCCAGATGCCGATACAACGTCGCACGATGCACGCCGAGACGGCGGGCCGCGGCGCTGAGGTTCCCCCCCGCCGCCCGGTAGGCCTGGCGGATGTCGTCGGCGGAGAGGTCCGCCGGGCGGGTCGATGTGCCCGTTGTTCTGGAGCGCAGCAGCTCGGCGTCAAAGGTTGTTTTGGTCGGTGCCGCCAGCAGCAGGCGGTCGCCGGTCAGGGGATAGGGGGGCGCCACCGGTTGCGTCGTCTGCCGGGTCTCCGGTCCCCAGTCGCCGGGCGCGAAGCCCTGGCGTTCGCGAACCCACTCGGCAAAGGCCCGGGCGCCGATCACCTCGGACTGGGTTTCGATATAGACCCGTTCGAGGACGTTGCGCAGCTCACGGATATTGCCGGGCCAGAGGTACGACTGCAGCAGGGCCAGCGCCTCGTTGGTCAGCCGCTCGACGCGGCGGCCGTACTTGTCGCTGAACTGGCGCAGGAAGTGGCTGACCAGGTGCGGGATATCCTCGCTGCGCTGGCGCAGCGGCGGCAGGTGGATGCGCAGTACCGAGATGCGGTGGTAGAGGTCGGCCCGGAAGCGGTTCTGGCCGACCGCCTGCTCGAGCGGCACGTTGGTGGCGCAGACAATGCGGACGTCGACGGGAAACTCCTGCTCGCTGCCGACCCGCTCGACCCGCTTTTCCTCCAGCACCCGCAGCAGCCGGGTCTGGGTGTGCAGCGGCATGTCGCCGATCTCGTCGAGAAAGAGGGTGCCGCCGTCGGCTCGCTCGAAGCGCCCCTTGTGGGTGCGCAGCGCCCCGGTGAAGGCGCCCTTTTCGTGGCCGAACAGTTCCGACTCGAGCAGTTCCTCGGAGATGGCTGAACAATTCACTGGAACAAAAGGCCCGCGGGCCCGCTCGCTCCCCTGGTGCAGGGCTCTGGCCACCAGTTCTTTGCCGGTGCCGGTCTCACCGGTGATGACCACCGCCGCCCCGGTGGGGGCGTAAAGAGCGATCTTGCGAAAAACCTCGCGGATGGCGGCGCTGTCGCCGATCAGGCCGCCGAAGGTGGGGACGGTTTCGGCTCGCCCGGGGGTGGGCTGGCGGAACAGGAAATGGACCAGGGTGCCGCTGTAGTCTTCGGCCAGCCCGGCCGGCCGCACATCGGCGACCAGGGTGATCTCTTTAGCCGCGGCAAAGCGCACCCGGATGTCGGTAAGCGCCGTGTCGCGGTTGAGGCTTTCCTCGGCCAGTTCCCCGAGGGGAGGGACCGTGCCGGCAAGGGCCTGGTCCAGCTCCAGGCCGCGCAGCTCGGCGGGCGCCCGGCCGGTCAGCTGCGCCAGGCGGTCGGAAATTTTCACCAGCTGCAGGCGTCCGCCCTGACGGCAGTTGACTACCAGGTCCGGGCTCAGCGCCGGCAGGCTCTGGCTGTGAAGAGTCTGGAAATCATTCATGGAATGCAGTTCCCGAAGCAAGGATGTCTGTTGCCCAATGTAACCGTTCCAATCCGCGAGTGCAAGGGGGGCGGGACGGATCGATCAAGGTATTTCTGCTCTTGACTCCCATTGGAATAAGCGGTATTGTCGCGGAGTGAACATTCACTCCGCGATTGGAGAGGGCAGATGACCGAAGAGAAAAGCGACAAGCGTACCGCCATCATGCAGGCGGCCATGGAGCTGATCGCCGAGCAGGGGTTTCACGGCACCCCCACCTCGCAGATCGCCCAGAAAGCCGGTACCGGAGTCGGTACCATCTACCGCTACTTTAAGGACAAGGACGAGCTGATCGAGGCGATCCACGAAACGGTTCACGGTGTTTTTATCAACTCCTTTGCCGAGAATTACGATCCGCAACTGCCGGTGCGGGAAAACTACCTGCGCATCTTCTCTGCCCTGACCCGACTCTTCATCGCCAACCCCGGCGAGATCCGGTTCATGGAGCAGTATTACAACTCCCCTTACGGGGTCGCCAAGAAGCGGTCCGAAGAACTCAAGTGCGAAAAGCCGCTGTTCCAGTTTTTCGCACAGGGAAAACAGCAGCAGGTGATCAAGGATTTTCCCATGGAAGTGTTGATGAGCCTGTCGTTCGGACCGATCATCTTTGTGACCCGCGATCACCTGAACGGCTTCATCGAACTGGACGATGCCATGATCACGGCGATTGTCGAGGCCAGTTGGGATGCGGTCAAACGCTGAAAAGTAAAATATACCACTGCTGGCGCAGGTGATTGCACCGGCGTTTTTTTTAGATCAGACAGCGGAGTGAATATTCACTCCGAGCTTCCAGAACTCAAGTGAGGATCGTATGGAAAACCAGGAACAACCGACACCCGTCGTTTCGTCCCCAGGCAAAGCGGGGTCCCGGAGAAAAACATTTTTCTGTGTCGCCTTTGCCGTTCTCGTCATTCTTGGCGCGGGCGCTTTTTTCCTTTTGCAGCCGCCGACATCCGCTGAAGCCACGGCACCGTCCACAGCTGCGCCGCCGCCGATGCCGGTTGAAGTCACCGAGGTGACAGTTGCCAGCGCCGACAGCGAGATTTCTGTCGTTGGCAGTCTGCAGTCCAACGAGTCGGTGGTGATCGCTGCCGAGATCGCCGGGCGCATCGACAAAATAGAGTTTTCCGAGGGGAAGGTCATCGCCTCGGGCAAGGCTCTCGTTTTTCTCGATGCCTCAGTGCTGCAGGCGCAGTTGGATCAGGCCGAAGCGAACCGTGCCCTGAGCCAGGCCAACCACAACAGGGCGGAAGCGCTGCTGAAAGACAAGGCGATCGCCCAGCGTGAGCGGGACGAGGCCTACGCCAAATGGCAGCTGGATGAAGCCAGCATGCGTCTGGC